>VGRF01000020.1 GCA_016875395.1 Deltaproteobacteria bacterium
AGAGAGCGCCCCCGCGGGGGGGGGGGGGGGGGGGGGGGGGATGCGTCGTTCGTTGCGCCATCTCGCAATCTCGCTGCTCAGCATTCTCGCGCTGAGCGCGGCGCCAGCGCTCGCGAACTCCGCGGAGGATCAAATCCGCGCGACGTTCATCCTGTTGCTCAGCAAGTACGTGACTTGGCCGGACGGAGCGTTCGCCTCTCCGACAGCTCCCATCGTCGTCGCCGTCGTCGGCAACCCCGCGCTCGCTGAACGGATGCGCGCACTGGCGAATGGCCAGGTCCTCGAAGGGCGCGCCTTCGAGGTTCGCGCCGCCGCGGACGCCGCAAGCGCCGCTGGAGCGCACATCGTGTTCGTCTCCTCGCCCGACGAGTCGAGAGCGCTCGCCAGCGCGAAGCCGATCCGCATCAGCGAGAAGCCGACGAAGCTCGCCGACACCGACATCGCGATTCGCCTGGAGTCCGGCCGCGCCGCGTTCGCAGTGAACCGCGGCGACGTCGCGAGGCGCGGCCTCAAGCTCAGCTCGAAGCTGATGCGGCTTGCCTCGAGCTTCGAATGAGCCAGCAGACGTCGCTTCGCGCCGCGCTCACGCGCTCCATGCTGCTCGCGACCGGCGGTGCGCTCGGCGTCGCGTTGGCGGCGATGCTCGCGCTCGAGGCTTACGTGGTGACGCGCGATGCGGAGCGCAGCCTCGCGACCGTCGGCGAGGTGATCTCGACGTTCTCGCAGGCCGCGTTCGAGTTCGACGACGCCGATGCCGCAGCGGAAGCCCTCGCGACGCTCGCCAATCAGCCCGACGCGGCGTACGCCGTTCTCGTGAAGCCCTCGGGTGAAGTCTTTGCGTCGTGGGGCGAGATCCCGGAGGATGTCGCCGCGCTCCCCGAGCAAGCGTCCGGCGCCTCCCTGCTCGCCAATCAGTCCGTTTGGAAGGCTTCGATCAGCTCGGGCAGCCGCTCGCTCGGCACGCTGGTGCTGAGCACGAGCTTGAACGGCGCATTCGCGCAGATCGCCTCGATGGCGGCCGTGATGACTGCGATCGCGCTCGGCGCGTTCGCGATCGCCGCCGTGCTCTCGGGCCGTTTGCGCGACGAGATCGCACGCCCTCTCGCGGAGCTCGCCCGCAGCGCCGAGGCGATGGCGGGCGGAGACCTACGCGCCGAAGCCAAGATCGCGCGCGAAGACGAGATCGGCGGACTCGCAAGCAGCTTCAATCGCATGGGCCAGAGCCTGCGTGCCCTCGTCGCGCAGGCGCGCGAGAGCTCGCACGCCATCGCGGGCGAAGCGAAGCGCCTCTCCGACGCAGGCAACGCGATGCTCGACGACGCGCGCCAACACGAAGGCGCCGCAGCCGACACCGCGACCTCCGTGGAGCAGCTGAGCACCCAGGTCGCCGAGCTGAGCCGCACGACGGGAGTTCTCGCGGAGAGCGCGAAGCAGGCGAGCGACACCACCGCCGCGACCGACCGCGCCCTCACCGCTTCGGCGAGCGGCGTGAACCAGCTGTTCGAGACGGTGGACGAAACCGCTGCCTCGGTGCTCGAGCTCACGGCCGCCGTGCGCCAGATCGCCGGCAACGCGAGCCAACTCGGCGATGCCACCAAATCCACCGCCGACGCGATGCTCTCGCTCGATCAGGCCCTGCGCGAAGTCGAGAGCAACGCGCGCGAGAGCCGCGATGCGACGCAGCAGGCCGCCGACGCAGCCCGCAGCGGCGAGGCGGCGGTAGACCAAGTCGTCTCCGGGATGGGCGCCGTCGCGCACGGATTCGGCGAGGTCGAGCGCATCGTCGGCGACCTCGCGCAGCGCTCGAAGGCGATCGAGCAGGTGCTGCGGGTCATCGAGGAAGTCGCGGATCAGACGAACCTGCTCGCGCTCAACGCCGCGATCATCGCGTCGCAGGCCGGCTCGCACGGACAAGCTTTCTCGGTCGTGGCGGCCGAAGTGAAGGGCCTCGCCAAGCGCACCGCCGCATCCGCGCGCGAGATCGGCAGCTCCATCGGCTCCGTGCTGAAGGGCATCGACGCCGCCGTGGCAGCGACCTCGTCCGGCGCAGAGCGCGTGCGCGAAGGCACGCGGCGCTCGGAGGAGGCCGGCGCTGCGCTGCGCGTGATTCGCACGAGCGCCGAGCGCTCGAGCGGCGCGGTCGACGCAATCGCGCGCGCGGCCGAGGATCAGGTGCGCGGCATCGAGACGTTTTCGGCGGAGCTGATGCGCGTGCGCACGATGGTCGACGAGATCGGCCGCGCGACGCGCGAGCAGGACAACGCGGGCGGCGACATTCAGCGCGGCATCGAGACCGTGCGCGATCTCGCAGAGGGCCTGAAGCGCTCGACGGGCGACCTCTCGGACCAGAGCCGCGTCTCGTCGCGCGCCGTCGAGAGCGTCGCGACGGCGCTCACGCAGATTCGCGACGGCGCCGAATCCCAGCGCGCCGCCGCCGGCCACATCCTCGAGGCGACGCACGTCTTCCGCGATGGCGCTGCCGAAACCACGCGCCGCGCCGAGTCGATGCGCGCGACGGTGAAGGCGCTGCACTAACGCAGCGCGGCGCTGGAACGGGAGCTGGGGCGGTTTACGGGGTAGGTGGGGTGCGGGGCGTCTTGCCGTTTCTCGACACCGAGATCCAGCGCCTCTTGCTTGTCGACTTCGCAAACCGCGTCGAAGACTCCGCGGTTTGCTGCGCGCTTCGCTTGCGGTCTCGGCCGACATGCTTGGGTGGAGCGTTCGACTGCGAGGGTGTTCTGGCGTTTGCGTGGCGCGTCGGTCTTGGTTGCTCTGGCTTGCGCCCAGTCAGCTCGTGGCTTGGGCGTTGGCTGCTTGCGAGCTCCGGTTGCTGCATGGATCGCCGTGCGCGACTTCGAAGCCGGTGATCCAGTCTGAGGGGGGAGCTTTGCCGGCGGGGTCGATGCAGCGGAGGCGGAGCTCGTTGAGGAGGGAGCTGGCGTCGAGGGCGACGCATTGGCCGGTTGTTAGGCGTGGATGCTCGGGGTGCGGGATCCACGCGGCGGACGCGCGGTCGTAGAGCTCGAGCTCGATCGTCTCGGTTTCGCAGTCGCCGCGGGGGAAGTAGACGAGCTCGCGCGCCTGCGCTGGCGGTCCGGCGGCGCTGCTCGCGGGTGGAGCCATGCACGCCGCCGCTGCGCCGATTGCGAGCGCCAACCCGAGCATGCGCGTCATCGGCGCAGCTCGCGCATGCGCGCCGACACTTCGGGATGCGCGCGCAGGTACGCGGCGAAGCTCGCGATGCGGGGCTCCTCGGCGAGTGCGAGCAGCTGCGCGCGCTGCGGCGCGGCGAGGTTCGACGCGAGCAGGATGCGGCGCCCGCTCGCCTCGACGAAGAGCGTGCCGAGCACGGCGGCGCGCGATCTCACGACGCGCGCCAGGCGCTCGGCCGCGGCGGGCTCGTCGAGCTGCACGAGCCAGGCCGCGCCCTCCTCGCCTCTGCACGCGAGCAGCCACGCGCGATCGCCATCCCAGCCCGCGCCGCCGATTTCCGCGGCCGCCGCAGACGCGCAGCGATCGAGCAGCCACACGCGCGCGCCGAGCTCTCCATACGTGTTGGTGGCCACGACGCGGCAGCCGGGCACGCGCGGCGCGCGCGGAAGCTGCGCGAGCGGCGTGCGCTGCGAGGCATCCAGGTACTGCGCTGGGTGCAGCAGCTCTTCGCTGCTGAGCGGCGGGTCCGCAGCGGCGGCGTCGAGCGCGGGAGGGCCGCCGCGCCGCGCGAGGCGGTCGGCGAGCGCATAGCCGAGCGGATATGTCGCCGTGGTGGACTCCGCGAGGAGGCGCGGGAAGCCGTCCAAGGACGCGATCTGGGCGCGGAACTGCACGTCGAAGGCGGCAGGATCCGGCGGCGCGGGGCCGCCGCGCGCCGCAGCATCGTGCAGCTCCACCCAGGTGGCCTCACCTTCGAGCAGCGCGGAGAGCGCGAACGCGATGTCGTCGTCGCCGGCGAGGCCGAACAGCGCGCCTAACAGCTCGCCGCGCTGATCTTGCAGCGCGTGCACGAGCTCGTGCACTTCGAGCGAGCCGCCGCTCG
The DNA here is from genome assembly GCA_016875395.1 of Deltaproteobacteria bacterium. Taxonomy (NCBI): domain Bacteria; kingdom Pseudomonadati; phylum Myxococcota; class Myxococcia; species Deltaproteobacteria bacterium. The sequence goes on from VGRF01000020.1 coordinate 4,037, forward strand.
CGGCACCCGCCGACTCCGCGCCGGCGACGGCGTAGAAGGCGCGATCCGCCTGCGAGTACATCCCGGCGATGCTGCCGCTCGCGAGCTCGAGCAGCAGTGCGCGCAGATCGGCCCCCGGCGGCACGAGGCCGAGCGCCGCGGCGAGGCGCGACTCGGCCGCGAGCTGCTCGCGAGGGGCGAAGCGGTCGATCTCGGCGTCGAGCAGCCGCTCGACGTCGGCGGGCGCGATCTCGAACGCGCGCACGGGCTCGGTGAAGCGCGCGCCGCGCACGGCCTCGACGCGCGCGACGAACGGAGCGAGCGCTTCCGGCGCGATCGGCGCGAGCTGCACCTGCGTTGCCGGCGCGTCCGGGGGCGAGGGCGGCGCACAAGCAGCGAGCGCGAGGACCAGCGCGAGGGCGAGCGCCGAATGCGAGCGAGACATGGGCGCGACCGTAGCCGCGAGCGAGTCACCCGCGGCCCCGCGCGAGCCACTCCCCCGCATGACCACGCCGCAGCGCCGCCGCTTCGACCACTTCGCGATCGAGCTGTCGCTCGCGATCGGCGAGCGCGTCCCGCGCCATGCGCTGTGGGAAGCGTGCGCGCGCCACCTCGAATCGGCGGCTGCGCTCGGCGCGTTCTGCCGCGCTGGCCTCAGCGAGTTCCTCGCGAGCGTCGGCGCGGCGCCGCTCGAAGGCCGCGCGAGTGCGCGGCTCCTGCACGAGGTCGCGCGCTTCGATCCCGCGCGCCGCACGCCGGAAGAGGTGCTCGGGTCGCTCTTCGCGAGCCGGCCCTAGCGCTCCGGGAGCAGCGCGAGCGCGGGTGCGAGCGCCACCAGCGCGCGGGCGCGATGCGAGATGCGGTTCTTCTCCGCCTCGGCGAGCTCGGCCATGCTGCGCTCCTCGCCGGCGGGCGCGAACACCGGGTCGTAGCCGAAGCCGCCGGCGCCGCGCGGCGCTTCGAGAATGCGCCCGGCGCACTCGCCGCGCCCCTGCCACGTCTCGCCGCTCGGCAGCGCGAGCGCGGCGAGGCAGACGAAGCGCGCAGCGCGCGACGCGCTCGGGCCGCGCTCCGCGAGCTCGCGCAGTAACAACTGCACGCGGCCCGCGTCGTCGAGGGCGTCGCCGCCGTAGCGCGCGGAGAGCGGACCCGGCGCGAAACCGAGCGCTTCCACCTCGATGCCGGAGTCGTCGGCGAGCGCGGGCAGGCCGCTCGCGCGGGCCGCGCTGCGCGCCTTCGCGAGCGCGTTGGCGGCGTAGTCCGAGCCTTCGGGCGGCAGCTTCACCTCGGGATGCGCCGCGAGGCTCTCGGGCGCGAAGCCATCGCCGAGCAGCACGGCGAGCTCGCGCAGCTTGCCGCGGTTGCCCGTGGCGATCAGCAGGCGCGTCGGCATCGCTCGTTAGGGGGTCACGCCCGCGGCTTCGAGCGCGGCGCGCTGGAGGCGCGTCAGCTCCGCGATGCCCGCGAGCGCGAGCGAAGTCATCTGCTCGAGCTCCTCGCGGGAGAACGTCGCGCCCTCGCCGGTGCCCTGCACTTCCGCGAGCCGCCCACTGCCCGTCGCCACGACGTTCATGTCCACCTCGGCGCGCGAGTCCTCCTCGTACGGCAAGTCGAGCACGACGCGACCACCGACGACGCCCACGGACACGGCCGCGATCGAGTCGCGCAGCGGGCTCTTGTCGATCGCGCCGCGGCGACGCAGCCGATGCGTGGCGAGCGCGAGCGCGGTGTAGGCGCCCGTGATCGAGGCGGTGCGCGTGCCACCGTCGGCCTGCAGCACGTCGCAGTCGACCCACAGCGTGCGCTCGCCGAGCGCCGCGGGCTCGACGATCGCGCGCAGGCTGCGGCCGATCAGGCGCTGGATCTCGAGCGTGCGGCCGGACTGCTTGCCCTTCGCCGCCTCGCGCTCGGTGCGGCGATCCGTCGAGCCCGGCAGCAGCGAGTACTCCGCGGTGACCCAGCCCTTGCCTTGCTTCTGGAGAAAGCGCGGCACGGTCTCCTCGACGCACACCGTGCACAGCACCTTGGTCGCGCCGAACTCGCACAGCACCGAAGCGAGGGGATTGTCGGTGAAGTCCGGGATCAGTCTCACCGTCCGCAGCTGCTCGGGCAGACGCCCATCGAGCCTCTTCATCACTCGCCTCCGCTTGCGGCCTTCATTCCCGCGCGCGCGTCTTGCTGCTCGCGAAACGCGGCGATCGCGCGCGCGAGCCCGCTCGCGATGCGCTCGCGCTCCGCGCCTTTGCGCAACGCCTTCTCGTCGCTCGGGTTGGTAATGAAGCCCACCTCGACGAGAACCGCCGGCATGCGCACGCCCATCAGCACGACGAACGGCGCCTGCTTCACGCCGCGCGAGCGAGCGGCGCCGCGCGAGAGCTCGCCCTGCGCGAGGCGCGCGAACGCCTGCGAGTCGGCGAGATGCTGCGTCGCGAGCAGGTCGCCGAGGATCGCGAGCACGGGGTCGCCTTCTGCGAGCTTCGCCGCGCCGGCGCCGAAAGCCGCGTTCTCGGCGCGCGCAAGCTCTTCCGCTGCCTCGTCACTCGCTTCGGGCGAGGCAAAGAACGTCTCGATGCCGCGCACGCTCGCGCTGCGCGAGGCGTTGGCGTGAATCGACAGGAACAGATCCGCACCCGCGGCGTTGGCGATGCGCGTGCGCTCGTCGAGCGAGACGAACGCGTCGCCCGCGCGCGTGTGCGAGACCGCGATGCCGCGCGCGCGCAGCTTCTTCGCGAGCCGCTGCGCGAGGTCGAGCACGAGCTCCTTCTCGACGAGGCCTGCGGGCCCTTCGGCGCCGCGGTCGTCGCCGCCGTGGCCGGCGTCGATCACGACGCGATCGAAGCGATCGCGCGCGCGCGGCGTCTCTCCGAGCGCTGGCGCCGTCGAAAGCGCGAGCGCGCACGCGAGCGTGAGTGCTCTCACGAAACTCCCCCCGAGGTCGCAACGTATCGGAAGCCGCGCGGAACCTGGAGCCCTGCGCGCGTTTCTGGCAGCACCGAGTCGCTCCCTTATCTTGGCCGGCCCATGAAGTCACCGCGCCTTCTGACGTTCGCCCTCGTCTCCCTAATCGGTGCCGCCGCACTCGCAGCGGACCCCGCCGTCGTGCGACCGCGCATGCAGGTGGGCAAAGAAGTGTTCACCGCGGGCACCGCGTTCTTCATCGCCGCGAAGAACGACGAGGGCGCCGTGGCGGTGGCGACCGCGCACCAGTTCGAGATCGGAAAGCTCGTACGCACGACCGAGGTCAGCTTCGAGACCGCGCGCACGAAGCGCCGCGCGAGCGTCTCGAGCCGCTTCCTCGTCGCGCCGGGCAAGGCGTTCTCGTCGGCGACGGAGGGCGTGCTGTCCGAGGACTTCATGGTGTTCGCACTCGACCTGAAGCCGAGCGGCGTGCGCGTGCTCGAGCCCGACGTGAACCCCGTACAGAGCACGCTCAATCAGCGCGTGCGCATCCTCGGCGTGCCGAGCGGCACCAGCGCCGACGAGGACGACCTCTTCGGCACCGTGCGGGCCGCGACCGAGGGCCGCATCGAGGTGCGCCTCGACGTACCCGCAGATCTGCGCGGCTGGGGCGGCGCGCCGGTCGTGCGGTATCCCGGCGACCAGGTCATCGGAATCCTCGAAGCCGCCTGGCCCGAGGAGAACGAGGGCACGCTGCGACTCGGCATCGCGCCGATCGGCGCGGTCCTCTCGGCGATGACGAAGCCGCTCGCAGCCGGGCGCGGCGAAGCGTTCGCGAAGTTCGTGCACCTCGCGCCGAAGGAGGAGATCGACGCGGTCGCGAAGGCGCCGTCCGTCGGCGACGACGTCGACATCGGCGAAGAGCGCGAGCTCGCACAGGGCGAGGCGCTGCTCGGCGAGGCGGGCGCGCTCTCGACGACGCTGAAGCTCGAGATCGAGGAGCCGCACGACGGCGGGATCGTGGGCAGCCCCGAAGGCGCCTTTCTTGCGGGCCGCGCGCTCGCGCTGCTCGGCGAGTTCAAGCGTTTCGACGTCATCGTCGTGATCGACACCTCGAGCTCGACGAGCGGCGCCTCGGGTGCGGACATCAACGGCAACGGCGTCGTCGGCGCGTCGGGGCTCTCGGGCATCTTCAAGCAATCCGACCCCGGCGATTCGATTCTCGCCGCCGAGATCGCCGCGGCGAAGCGCGTGATCGAGAGCCTCGACCCGCGCAACACGCGCGTCGGAGTCGTCTCCTTCGCGGGCGAGTCGGGTCAGCGCGACCCGTACACGGGCATGATCTACGAGAGCAACATGCCCGCCGCGATCACCGAGGAACCGCTCACCACGAACTTCGAGCGCGTCGGCAAGTCGCTCGACCGCATCTTCAAGCGCGGGCCGCAGGGCGCGACGAACATCACCGAGGCGGTGCGCATGGCGGTGCGCGAGCTGCGCGGCTTCCGCGGCAGCCTCTCGAAGCCGGACTCCGGCAGCCAGAAGGTCGTGATGTTCTTCACCGACGGCCGGCCCACCGCGCCGTACCCGATGGAGTTCAGCTCCGAGAACACGCGCTCCGTGCTGCGCGCGGCCTCGCAGGCGCGCCGCGCGGACGTGCAGATCCACACGTTCGCGATCGGCAAGGAAGCGCTCGATAACCCGATCACGTGCGTTCAGCTCGCGGCCTACACCGGCGGCTACTTCTTCCCCGTGAGCACGCCCGGTGACCTCCCGAACGTCGTCGAGCAAGTGAACTTCGCGAACCTCGAGTCGCTCGAGATCAAGAACCTGACGAACGGTTCCGGCGCGAGCGAGACGATCATCAACGCCGACGGCTCGTTCGGCGCGCTCGTCCCGGTGCAACCGGGGCTCAATCGCCTCGAGGTCGTGGCGAAGGCGACGGACGGCACGTTCGCGCGCGAAGAAGTGACCGTGAGCTACGCGCCCGGCGCGCCCTCCGCGACGCTGCCGCGCGAGCTCGTGGCGATGCGCAATCGCCTGCTCGAGCGGCGCCTGATCGCGATCAAGCGCGGGCGCATCGAAGCGGAGCGCGAGGCGGCCGAGACCGCGCGCAAGGAGCTCGAGATCAAGATCAAGCGCGAGCGCGAGGCGGCGACCGCCGAAGCCGAGAAGGAGCGCCGCAGCCTGCGCATCGAGCAAGCGCCGGAAGACGAGGAAGATGACCGGTAACGACTCGCGCTCTGCACGCGCGGCGCGAGCGGAGCCGACGCGGCTTCAGGGCCTCGCTTCGTAGAACGCGTTCACCGCGTGATCGATGTCGAGGCGCTTGAAGCGCGTGAAGCCTGCTGCCCCGGTCATCTCGCGCGCACAGCCCTCGTGAAAGCCGAGCGTGCCGAGGCCTAGGCCGCCCGGCTCCGAGAGTGCGGACGACATGCAGGTGAGCACCGAGAAGCCGTACATCAGCGACGCCATCGGGTTCTTCGCCACGTTTTCCTGATAAGTCGGCAGCGCCTTGATGTCGGCGATCCAGAGCACGCCATCGGGCGCGAGCGCTCTTCGGATCGCGGCCAGCGCACGCTCGGGATGCGTCATGTCGTGCAGGCAGTCGAAGGTGAGCGCGAGCGCGAACGAGCCGTCCGCCGGCAGCGGCTCCTCGTCGACGTGATGGAACGTCACGTTCGTGACGCCGGCCGCGCGCTTGTTCTCCTCGGCTCGCGCGAGCGCGAAGCGAGACAGCTCGTAGCCGTGGAAGTCGCTCCTCGGAAACGCCTTCGCGAGCTCGATCAGCGCGGCGCCCGAGCCGCAGCCGACGTCGGCCGCTTTCGCGCCCGCCTCGAGCTTCGCCTTCAGGCCCTCGATCGCGGGCACGCCCACGCGCACGAGGAAGTTCTTCACCCAGGGCGCGAAGCCACGCTCGATGCCGCGCGCGCCCTCGGGACCGATCGCGTCGTAGGGCAAGCCCACGCCGCTCTGGAACGCGCCGCGCAGCTGCTCCACCAGCGCGAGGGTCTTCGGCAGCTGCGAGAACATGCCCGCGCCGAACGCGGGGTGGCGCTCGTTCGCGAGCACCGCGGCGCCTTCGGGCGAGAGCGCGAAGCGGCCGTCGGGCAGCGTGTCGAGAATTCGCGCCGCGCCCTGGTTGTAGAGCCACTCGCGCACCCAGCGCTCCGCGAGCTTCGTGCGGCCGGCGAGCTCCTGGGACGTCGCGGGGCCGCCCTCCGCGAGCGCGCGGTAGAGGCCGAGCTCGTCGCCGAGGTAGACGAGCGACGAGGTGACCGCGCCGTTCAGCAGGCCGAAGACGTGCTTGGCGTATTCCTTGAGCTTCTCGGAGTCGAGCTTGCGCTGGATGGTGTCCATGCGCGCAGCATGACGCAGCCCCGCGCGCCGCGGCTAGCTAGCGCGCGCGCGACTTCGCGCGAACCCGCAGCAGCTCGCGCTCGTGGCCGGTCGCGTGCTTCTTTGCGACGTGCGCCTGGTAGCGCGCGAAGGCGCGCGGCCGCGTCTTCTCGAGCCACGCGAGGAACTCGCCCGCGCTCACCCACGCGAGCTTGTCGGGCGGGCCGTCGGCGGGCGTGAAGCGCTGCTCGCACTCGCGCCAGTCGAAGTCTTTGCAGATGGCGGGGCGTGCTTCGTACACGCCGCAGAGCCCGGCGGGCGAGAGATGCTCGCAGCGCGTGCGGAACAGCACGTGCCACGCGTCGTCCCAGTCGACGAAGACCTCGACGTTCGCGTGGTAGAGGTACCAGACGACCTGGTCGTACTCCTTCGGCGTCGTCGGCCCGTCGATCTCGACCGCGACGTAGGTGCAGCACTTGGCGCACTCGAAGCAGGGGTGATCGTTCTCTTTCTCGATCACGGGCAATAACAACTCGCCGTTCTCGTCTCGCCGGTCCACGCGCGCGGGCTCCCTAACAGGGGCGCGCACGGTATCGAACGCTGCGCCCAGGTCATGGCCCGCGCGCTAGCGCGTGGCCGCGAGCTCCCGGGGCGTGTACTCGCGCGTGTCGCTGAACAGCTTGAGCGGCGCCCAGCCGGGCACCTCGGACATGCGCGGCATGCCGCGCGTCATTGCGCCGGTCGGGTCGATCACGAAGGGGTCGTCGGGGCTCTCGAACCAGAGCGTGACCATGTGGTGTTGGCCGTCGCTCTCGCGGTAGACGATCGCGCGGAAGACTTCCTGCTCGGGGATGCCGAGGTCGCGCAGCAGCGTGAAGGGCAGCAGCTCGAGTCCGTCGCAGTCATCGCCATCCGCGGCGAGCGTCTCCTCGAGCGTGGCCCAATGGTCGAAGGCGCCATCGGGCCGGTAGTGGCTACGCGAGTTCTCCTGGATCCACGCGGCCACCTCGCGCACCTGCGCGCGGCGCTGCTCGCGCCGGAACGCCTCGAACTTCTCGCGCAGCGTCGCGCTGTCTGGCGCAGCCGCCGCCTCGGGGGCGCCCGACACGGAGGCCGGCGCCTCGGCGACGTCGGCCTGCGCGGCGCGCTCGCGCGCCTGCCAGCCGGCGATCTTCGGGCTCCACGGATCGTCGAGAGCCGGGGCGCTGAAGTATGCGAACGGCCCGATCGCGCGATCTGCCATGGGCATGTGCGCGCAGCCCGGCGTCAGTGACGCGACGAGCAGCAGAGATGCAACGATTCGGCGGGCAGCGCGAGGACAGGGCATGGCCCTGTTCGCATCGGCTCAGGCGTGCGGCGAGTTGAGCGCCGCCCCGCAGGACTTCAGGCCGGAATCGGGGCGCCCATGCGCACGAGCGCGAACAGGATCAGGACGAACGCGACGATCGCGGGGATCCCGCCCACGATGTAGAGGATCGCCACCGCGTCGACTTTGCCCTTGGGCTCTTGCTGATCCGACATCGTTTCCTCGCGCATCACCGAGAGTTCGTGGAAGGCGGCGCACAGTACCCACGAGCGTTTCCGGCGTCGAGGTGTTCTTCTGTGCGGGAGGGGGATCGCGTGGAGCTTCGGCGGAAAGTCGCGCTCGTCGCGGCGCTGTACTTCGTCGAGGGCTTCCCGATGGGGATTTTCTCCGACGTGTGGCCCGTCTACCTGCGCGACGCCGGCGCGAGCCTGGAGACGATCGGGCGCATGTCGCTGCTCGGTCTCGCCTGGACGCTGAAGGCGCTCTGGGCGCCCGCCGTCGACGCCGTCGGCGAGTGGCGGCGCTGGATCACGGCCGCGCTCGTCGTGATGGCGTGCGCCGTCGCGCTGCTTCCCGGGCACGCGGCGGGCAGCGCAGCGATCGTCCTGATCCTCGCGTTTTGCCTCGCCTCGGCGACGCAGGACATCGCGATCGACGCTTCGGCCGTCGCCCTGACCGCACGCGGCGAGGAGGCCCAGCTCTCGTCGGTGCGCGTCGCGGTGTATCGCGTCGGGAAGCTCGCCTTCGGCGCGGGCGGCCTCGTGCTCGCCGACCAGCTCGGCTGGGCCACGCTGCACGGCGCGTTCGCGCTCGCGATCGCGGTGTTCGCGCTCGCCTCGCTCGCGCTGCCGCGCCTCCAAGGCGTCGCGAGCGAGCGCGCCGACTGGCTGCGCGGGCTCAGAAGCCTCGCGCGGCCGGGCTTCGTCGGCGCGCTCGGATTCCTCGTGTTCTTCCGCCTCGGCGATCTCGCGATGGGACCGATGGTCGGCCCGTTCTGGCGCGACCACGGGCACTCGCTCACACAGATCGGCCTGATCCCGAGTGGCGTCAGCGCACTCATGGGCATTCTCGGCGCGGCGCTCGGCGGCGTGCTCGTCGCGCACACGTCGATCGCGAAGGCGCTCGTCGTGGGCGGCGCCCTCGCCGCCGCGTCGAACCTCGGATACGCCGCCGCCGCGGTCGCCGGCGCGCCGCTCGCCGCCGTGACGGGTGCATCGCTCGCCGAATCGATCTGCGGCGGCGTCGCGAGCGTGACGCTGGTGAGCCTGCTCGTGGGCGCGTGCGAGCGCGAGCACGCGGGCACGCAGTTCGCGGTGCTGACGGCGCTATCGCCGCTCGTGGGGCGCCTCGTGGGCGGCGTCTCGGGCGATGTCGTCTCCGCGACGAGCTACGCCGCGTGGTTCGCGCTGACCGGTGCGCTGACGCTGCCGGCGCTCGCGTTCGTGCCCGCGGCGGTGCGCTGGGGGCGACGCGAGTAGCCGAGCCCGAAACCGCCACTCCGTGCCGGGCACCGAGTGGCCGATGGCTCTGAGCTAACTGCGCCACTCCTCGGGCACGCCCGCGAGGTTCGCCTCGATGCCGAGCTGCCGGAGCTTGCGCTCGAGGCGCTCGATCTCCTCGCGGTGCCTGCGCAGCTCGGTGCGGAGCTGGAAGTCGACGGGCGAGCGGCTGGTGTCGGTCTCGCTGCCGGGGATCGGATTCACCGACCAGGCCGCGCCGGCGGCGTCCTCGAGCTTCACCTCGGTCGCCTCCAGGGCCTCGCGCTCCTTGACCAGATCGGCGCGCACCTCGTGGAAGCGCCGTCGCCACTCGCCGCGCGTGAGGCCGCCCTTCTTGTCCACCGCGTAGGTGCGGTCCTCGGGCAGGGTCAGCAGCTGGTCGAGGGCGACCGCGGGCTCCGCCGCGACCGGCTCCGCAGGCGGCGCCCCGGACTCCTGCGCCAGCGCAGCGACCGCGAGCCACCAACCGACGCACACCGCGCCCGCGGCGAAGCCAACCCGACGCATCACGACTGCTCCCGTGCAGGCGGCCGAGCATAACCGGCGCGGCGCGGTGTTTCGGTCAAGCGAGCCCTCGCGTTTGCCGATGAATGAGCGAATCGCTTGCCACCTCCTGAGGTTTGGGGAGCCCGCTGCGCATGGATCGCGAGAAACTTCACCGCCTGCTTCGGCTCGGGATCGAGAAGGGCGCATCCGACATTCACTTCCAAGTCGGAAATCTGCCGCTCTACCGCTTCAACGGAAACCTGGTGGAGCTGGGGTACAAGGTGCTCTCCGCGCAGGACACCGAGGCGATGGTCGCGCTCTTGCTCGAGGGCGATCCGCGCGCGCGCACGGACTTCAACGAGGTCGACCTCGCGTACGAGCTGCCCGGCGAGGGCCGCTTCCGCGCCAACATTTCTCGGCAGCGCCGCTTCTACAACATCGTGCTGCGCGTCATCCCGCTGCAGATCAAGGCGCTCGACGAGCTGAATCTTCCGTCGGTGCTGAAGGACATCGCGCAGGTGAGACGCGGCCTCGTCCTCGTCACGGGCGCGACGGGCATGGGCAAGTCCACCACGCTCGCGGGGATGATCAACGAAGTGAATCGCGCCCGGAAATGCAAGATCGTCACGATCGAGGACCCGATCGAGTTCGTGTTCACGCACGAGAAGGCGATCATCAGCCAGCGCGAGATCGGCACCGACACCGAGAGCTTTCCGGCGGCGCTGCGCGCGGCCCTGCGCCAGGACCCCGACGTGATCATGGTCGGCGAGATGCGCGACCTCGAGACGGTCGACACCTCGCTGAAGGCTGCGGAGACCGGGCATCTCGTCTTCTCCACGATTCACACGGCGGACGTGGCTTCGACGATCAACCGGCTCGTTTCATTCTTCCCGGTCGACGAGCAGCTGGCGGTACGCGGGCGCATCGCGGACAACGTGAAGGCGATCGTCTCGCTGCGGCTGCTGGTGAACAAGAAGGAAGACGCGCGCGTGCCGGCGGTCGAGATCCTGCGCTCGACTCGCTCGATCCAGGAGTGCATCCGCGACGCGACGCGCACCGCCGAGCTCACGGACTACATCGCGCGAAGCCGGCCAGAGCGCATGCAGACGTTCGATCAGCATCTGCTCGATCTGCTGAAGGCGAACAAGATCAACACCGAGACCGCGCTCGCGGCGGCGTCGAACCCGACGGACTTTCAGACCAAGCTGCAGCTCGAGGGGGACGAGGAGGTCAGCGGGTCCGACGTCGAGAAGGACGACGCTTTCGGCTCGGACGTGCGGTTCTAACCGATGCGGACCGTCACCCAAACGGCCAGCGGCGCCGGCGGCGACCCCCTCTCCGCTGTACTGCGGCACGCGACCGCCAGCGCCGCCGAGCTCGCACGCGGCGCCGCCCTGCTCTTCGCGCGCGGCCACGCACCCCGTGCGGGCGTTGCCGCGTCTCTGCGTGCGGCCGCGGGCTTCGCGTCGGCAGAAGAGGCGCGCAGCGCAGCACGCGCGACGGACGCGCTCGTACAGAAGGCCACCGAGACGCGCGAGCCGGTCCGCGCAGCAGGCGTGCAGGGATTCGGGTCACGCGTCAGTGCCGGGGCGATCGCCCTGCCCCTCACCGTGGGCGAGCGAGGCTGGGGCGTGCTCGTCGTCGGTCTCTCGGCGCCGCTCGACGAGCGTGCGAACGCGACGCTCGCGTTGATCGCGCAGGCCGCCGCGACCGCGCTCGATCACGCCCACCTCGAGGCGCGCATCGAGCGACTCGAGAAGGAGCACGCTCCTGACGCCGCCGGCGAGTCCGGCGAAGAAGTGCTGAAGCTTTCGGAAGCGCTCTTCGCGCAGGACATCGAGCTGCTGCGCAAGAGCGAACAGCTCGGCAAGGTCGAGCGCCTGAAGAGCGACTTCATCGAGAAGATGTCGCGCGAGCTGCGCACGCCGCTGAACAGCATCATCGAGGCGATCATCGCCGTGCTCGCCGGCGAGAACGAGCAGCTCTCGGAGTCCGCCAAGCAGAGCCTGCGCGCGGCGCTCGACGACGGCACGGCCTTCCAGCGCACGCTGCAGAACATCCTCGACCTGTGGCGCATCAAGCAGGGCGAGCTGCCGGTGCAGCTGCAGGAGGTGAACTTCCGCGAAGTGGTCGAAGAGGCGATCTTCAGCGTGCAGGACACGCTCGCCGGACGCGACGTCACGATCGAGCGCACCGTCCACGAGATGCCGAAGTTCCGCGCCGATCTCGCGAAGGTGAACCAGATCTTGTTCCTGCTGCTCGACAACGCCGTGAAGTTCACGCCGCGCGGGAAGATCGAGATCGAGGCGAGCGTCGCGCGTGGCGAGCTGCGCTGCTCGGTGCGCGACACCGGCATCGGCATCTGCGCGGACGACCGCCAGTTCATCTTCGACGAGTTCTTCCAAGTCGAAGACGCGAGCTCCCAGCGTTACCGCGGCGCGGGCCTCGGGCTCACGCTGGTGCGCGAGCTCGTGACGCTGCTCGAGGGAAGCGTCGAGGTCGCCAGCGAAGTCGGCCAGGGCACGTCGGTCACGTTCACGGTGCCGATTCGCTTGTTAGGGACCTAGCAGCCGCTCGGCCGCGGCCCTTCGCGCTACGCCGGGCCTTCTTCGCTCTGCGAGTAGTCGGGCTTCACGAGGCCCGCCGCGATTTCGCGCAGCGACGTCACGACTTCCTTGTTCTCGGCGGAGTCGACGAGCGTGCGCGCGCCCTTGCGCAGCTGCTTGGCGCGGATCGACGCCATCTGCACGAGATCGAAGCGGTTCGGCACTTTCGCGATGCAGTCTTCGATCGTGATGCGGGCCATCGGAATCTCCCTGGGTGACGCGGAAGGGGGCGCAAGCTAACGGCGATCGGCGAGCCCCGAAACGGGTCGACCGAGATGCGCTCGCCCAGAGACAGGAAACCCCGGCGGGCGTTGCCGCCAGCCGGGGTCCGAAGACTTCGTAATCGTCTCTTTCGAGCTCGACTACTTCTTCTTCGCGGCCTTCTTCTTGCCGCCCTTCTTCTTGGCTGCCATCTCTGGGTCACCCCCTGGTTGATGGTTCGAGCACCTCATCGGCGATCGAACCGGCGACTTGAAGGCAACTGCGCCTTCTTCCGTCGCTGCTCTCGGCGTTTAGGCCGGGAGTTGCGAGCGAAACTAACCCCTGCCGCTCCGCCGAGTCAAGGGAGAAATGCAAAAGAATCATGCCCTTGCCTACGAAGCTGCGAATCCGCGAGCGACCGAGGCTGCGCGCCTTGACTCGCGAAAACGTCCTGCCTAACTCTCCGCGTCTCATTCGGAAGGACTCGTCGTGGGAAGCGTCGTCAAGAAGCGCCGCAAGAAAATGCGCAAGCACAAGAAGCGCAAGATGCTGAAGCGGCAGCGCCACAAGAAGCGCTAGCGCAAGCGACGCGCGCAGCGAGGCGAAGCCGAGCGGAGAACGACGCGGCAGCGAAGCGCGCAGCGAGGCGAATCCGACGGAGATCCCGCGCGCACCCCGAGTCGACCGCGCGCAAGACCGGCAGCGCTGCCGCGCCGCGGCGAGAGTTGTTGGGGCGATCGGTTGTTAGGCGCTCTGCTGGGCCGGCGCGGCGCGTTCGCTCCACCAGCGGCGCAGCTGGCCCACCATCCGGTTCAGCGGATGCCGGCGCGGCAAGAATCCGAGTGGCGGCCGCCCGCGCGTTCCGAGATCTCGCAAATCGCTCTGCATCGAGCCATTCGCGGGATCGATCATCAAGCCGCGGCGCAAGTACCGAATCGCCTCAGCTTTGAAGCCGAACGCGAGGTGGACGCGCGCGAGGTTGTGATAGAGGTCGGGATTGAAGAACTCCTCTTTCGCGGCCGACCGGCACAGCTCGAGCGCGCGGTCGAAGCGCCGCTCGACGAGCGCGATCGACAGTCCGTAGAACGAGCGGTAGCGCGGGTTCGCGCGATCGATCTGATGCGCCGACCGAAAGTGGTCGAGCGCTTCCGCTGCGGCGTCACCCGCCAGCGCCTCGCGTCCCGCTCGAAAGTGATCCTCTGCCGTATGCGACGCCATCGTCTGCTCCACTGGCCCCTCCGCGCGTGATCGACCTCACCGCAGCGTGGAGCGATTCGCAAACGACGTGCCGCGCCATCGCCGGCGCGCAAGTCGGGGCGCGAAGTGCGCGCTGGCGCGGGCGCATTCGGCCGGCGCGCTCGCGAGGGGCGAAGTCCCCACGAGTACGAAACTGAAATCGCGGGTTACGAACTCGGCGAGCGCCTCAGTACTCGATGATCTCGAGGATGTACCGCTTCTTCTCTTTGCCACTCGCGGCCGCCATGATCGTGCGAATCGCAGACGCGTGCGCGCCGTGCTTGCCGATCACTTTGCCGAGATCGTCCTTCGCGACGCGCAGCTCGAGCACATGCGCGTGCTCCCCGATCACTTCCTTGATCTGCACTTCGTCCGGCTTGTCGACGAGCGCTCGCACGATCGCCTCGATGAGCTGCTTCATGCCGCTACCCCGTCTCGAGCCCCCGCCCCGTCCCCGCGAACTTCAGTCTACGCCGATTCGGCCGACTTCGGGGCGCTAATTTTTCCTCGGGGAACGCGTACGCGCGCAGGAGCGCTCGAATCGCCCGCCAGCCGACTGCGTTCGCACTGGCACTCGGGTCCTCGAGCCGAGGAGACCCGTTCGGATCACCCCGGCGAGAGAGGTGCCTGAGCTCGAGCTCGCAGAGCAGCTCCCGCACCAGGCGCGCCTCGGGATTCGACTCGGCTCCGACGAGGATCAGGACCTCCAGCGGCTCGCGCGACGGCGCCACGCGCGCGCCGCGCGCTCCTCGCAGCAGGGACGCGAGGGAACCGGCGAGCGCGGGAGTCGTGTGCGGGCGCGGCGCGGCGGGTGCGTACTGCGCGTAGAGATACGACACGATGTCCGACGACTCGTACAGCGCGCGCGACTGATTCGGATCGACGAGATACGGGAACTGCGCTTTGCCGCCGCGCGCGATCACCTCCGGCCGAAAGCGCGTTCCACCCTTCGGGCACGGCCGGATCTCGGCCTCGAGACCCAGCGCCTCGAGCGCCGCGCGAACGCGCTGGCAGTACGGGCACGCCTCGAACTCGTAGAGGATCAACGGCAGCGCCGGAGGAGTTGCTGCGACGCGCGGAGGCTGAGCACCGCGCAGCCACGTCGCGGCGCGCGAAGTCGCGAGCTGGAGCGAGTCCGCGAGCGCCGAGTGCGTGCGCATCAGAAGAACCACTCGGCGATCGCGAAGCCGATCGCTTGCTGCGCTCCGAACTGGGAGCGCCGCGGGCCAGCGAAGAGCTGCGCGCCGAGGCGCAGCTCGAGCGAGTTGAAGCCCGTGTACGAGACGATCGGCGCGAAGGCCGCGCTCGAGCCCGTCCAGTCGTAGAGCACGAGCAGGTCTACGCGAACCGCCGCGGTGACGTCGGCCCCGAGCTGTGCACCGGTGGTGTGCTTCGCGAGCGAGATCACGCGCGAGCCGCCGAAGCGCTCGGAGCCGTGGGGGCGCGGTACGTCGCCGATCGAGGAACCCGTCGAGGCGAAGAACGGGAGCAGCACGCCCGCGCGACCGCGACCGAAGCCGAGCGCGTTCCCGTCGTAGAGGTGCTCGAATAACAAGTACACGCCGGGGCCGACATCGAGCGTGTAGTCGATCGAGAACACCGCCTGCCAGAACTTCGCGAGCTGGCGAGACGCCGCGTCGTCCAGCAGCCACACCTCGCGCTCGGGGTCCGTCCACACCGCTTCGATGCGCCACGCCGCACCGCCGAGATTTCCCGCGAGATCCGCGCCGGCGGCCCATGCCTGCTCGAACGAGCCGGCGAGCAGCGACACATCGACGTCGCGCACGACGCCGTGAAAGCGCAGCGCGTAGCGCGACTCGTGCGCGTGGTCGCCCGGCGCGGCGACGGCCTGCAGGTAGTTGTCGCCATCGATCATCCAGCGCGCTTCCACCGCGTCGATGCCGCCGAACTCGTCGCTCTCGATCGCGAGCGGGCCGACCGCGGAGAGGCGATCGATCGGGTTCCAGAGGCGGCCCGTCCCCCAGGCGAGGCGCTGCCGCCCGATTGTTAGGTGGAGGCGAGCGCCCTCGTAGCGCACGTAGCCGCGATACAGCCGATGCCGCCAACGGAAGTGGTCGCCGCGCGGCTCGAGCCCGAACAGCTCGATCTCGTCTTCGAGATCGAGCAGCGTCTCTGGCTCGTCCCCGAGCGCGCCCTCGAACGTGTCCAGCGTGCCGCCGCGCCACTCGTGGTCGTAGGTGAGCGTCGCGGACCACTGCTTCGAGGCGCGGGCGTCGAGCGTCACGCGCGCGCGCGTGAGGCTCAGCCACACGTCCTTGTCGCCCACGGCCTCGAAGCCCGCGCAATCGGCGAAGGTCGCCGCCGCGAGGCAGCTCGCATCGCTCCCTGCGCGCGTCAGGAACTCGTCCGCGCTCGTGCCGTTCGTCGTCGTCAGCACCTCGCGCAGCGAGCCTGACGACTCGAGGACACGCTCGCCCGAGCGCCACAGCTCGCGCGCGGCGCTCGTCTGCGCCGCGAGCAGCAGCGCCAGCGCGAGCACCGCTCGCTTCACGCGCCGCCCTTCTCGTCCGCGACCACCTGCCCGTCGCGCAGGCGCACGACGCGATGCGCGCGCGCGATCACCTGCGGATCGTGCGTCGAGAACACGAACGTCACGCCGCGTTCGTGGTTGAGGCGCTCCATCGTCTCGATCAGCTTCGTCGCGGTCGTCGAGTCGAGGTTCGCGGTCGGCTCGTCGGCGAGGATCACGCGCGGCTGGCTCACGATCGCGCGCGCCACCGCGACGCGTTGCTGTTGGCCACCGCTCATCTCGAGGGGCCGCTTGTCCGCGATCTCTGCGAGCCCCACTTCCGCGAGCATCGCGAGCGCGCGCTCGCGCCGCTCCTTCGCCGGCACGCCCTGCAGCTCCATCACGAACTCGACGTTCTCGCGGGCGGAGAGCACCGGGATCAAGTTGAAGGCTTGGAACACGAAGCCGAGCTTCTCGAGCCGCAGCTGCGCCAGCTGCGAACGCGACAGCGCGGCGAGGTCCTGCCCGTCGATTGCAACGGCGCCCGACGTGGGCGCATCGAGCGCGCCGAACAGGTTCAGCAGCGTGGTCTTGCCCGAGCCGCTCGGGCCTGCGAGCACCGTGAACTCGCCCGGCTCGATCGCGAGCGAGACGCCGCGCAGCGCCCAGGTCTGAATTCCTCGCACGTCGTAATGCTTGGAGACGTCACGCGCGTCGAGGATCGGCATCAGGTTCTCCGCAGCGCTTCGGCGGGGCGAATGCGCACGGCGCGCAGCGCAGGCCAGAAGCCCGCGATCAGCGCCGTGATTCCGGCGACCCACAGCGGCGCCCACACGTCCCCGGCTCGCGCGACCGGCTTCAGCAGCGTCGGCACGCCGAACTCGCGCATGCCCTCGCTCCAGGCTGCGAGATCGATGCCGTCGCGCAGCAGCCAGATCGCGCCGAAGCCGAGCGCGAGCCCGAGCGCGACGCCGGTGACCACGAGCACGACGCTCTCCGCCGTGACGATCGCCACCATGCGCGCGGGCAGCATGCCGATCGCGAGCATCACGCCGATCTCGCGCGTGCGCTCGAACACGCTCATCAGCAGCACGTTCGCGATGCCGAAGGCCATCGCGACGAAGATTGCCGCGTAGATCACCCAGCCCATCTGGTCGAACAGCCCGAGCAATGCGACGAGCATCGGCTCGAGCTCGCGCCACGTCTCGACGCGGGCGGATTCGCCGAGTGCGCGCTTCGCGACCGCGCTCGCTGCGGCGAGCTGCTCCCCGTCGCGCGCGCGAAGCGCGACCTCCGAGATCTCGCCGGGAATCGCGTAGAGCCGCTGCGCCTCGTCGATGCGCACCACGACGACGCTCTCGTCGAGCTCGCGCGACGGCGCGTTCACGATCCCGCCCACGCGGAACGACTCGCCCGTGAGATCGCCGCGCGCGTCCTGCACGGAGAGCACGACCTTCCCGCCCACCTCGACGCCGAGCCGGCGCGCGAGCCCGGACCCGATCACGACGCGGCGCGGCTCGCCGAGCCACGCGCCGGTGCGCACGAAGCTCGCGAGCGTCGACACGCTCGGCTCGCGCTCCGGGTCCGCGCCGAGCACGCGCACGCCCACGCTCGCGCGCGGCGACTGCGCGAGGCCTTCGCCGCGCACGCGCGGCGCGACACCGCTCAGTGTCGGCGCCCCCTCGAGCGCCGCGAGCGACTCGGCCAGGGGCAGCCGCCGCTCGAGCGGCGGCGCCTCGTTCCAGTCGGGCGCGTGCGCTTGGAGGTCGCCGATCTCGGTACGAATCGCCGTCTCGACCATCTGCTCGATCAGCCCGAACTGCAGCGCCATCGCGAGCACGAGAGCGCCGAGGCCGATCGCGACGGCCGCGAGCACGACGCCGCTGCGCCGCGGCTGGCGCCCGAGCCCGCGCAGCGCGAGGCGCCAAGTACTCGGGCGCGCGAGTGAACGCGCGAACTCCATCGGCGCGGGCGCCATCACAGGCTCCGCAGCGCGTCGACGGGACGCGCGGAGGCAGCCTTGGCCGCGGGATAGAGCGCCGAGAGCAGCGCGATGCCGATCATCAGCGCCGTGGCCGCGAGCGGATTCCACGCTTCGAGCTTCCACGTGATGATCGGGTCGACGCCGAACTGAGCCGTCATCTGCGCGACTTCGCCGGTCAGCGGAATCGGATTCTGCTCCATGATCGCCGCCCCCGGAATGGCGAGCGCGAGGCCCACCGCGAGCCCGACACCGGACAGCAGCAGCGACTCCACGTAAACGAGCCGGAACAGCGCGCGCGGCTGCAGGCCGAGCGCGAGCATCACGCCGAGCTCGCGCTGCCGCTCGAGCACGGACATCAGGATCGTGTTGAGCAGGCCGAACGTGACCACGAGCACGAGGATCCCGAGCATCGAGTAATTCTGGGCGTCGTCGATCACGAGCATCTGCTCGAGCTCGGGCATCACGCGCTGCCACGGGTTCACGTCGAGCGCCTCCGCAGAAACGGTCGTCACGGCGGAGGCCACCGCTGCGCGCGTCTCGGCGAGCCGCGCCGCGTCGCGCGCGAGCAGCGCGATCTCGCTCACGCGCTCCTCGTACACGAGCAGCGCCTGCGCATCGGCGAGCGAGATCAGCGCGAGCGAGCGGTCGAGAGTCGGGTCCGGCGCGCGCAGCACGCCGCGCACGCGGAACATCTCGTACGCGTTCTCGAGCGTGTAGGCGACGGTGAACACGAGCAGCTCGTCGCCCACGTCGACGCGCAGCGCCTCGGCGACGCGCTCCCCGAGCACGATCTCGCGCTCGCCGCCGCCGAGGAACTCGCCGCGTACCACGCGCTCGGGCCACACCGACACGGCGCCCTCGCGTGCGGGATCCACCCCGAGTAGCGCTACTCCCTGCGAGGCCGGACCGTTCGAGAGCAGCGCGAAGCCGTTGACGCGCGGCGCAGCCGCGGCGACGCCCGGCGCGCCGTCGATGGCGCGCGCGAGCGCGGGCGTCCAGCGCGCGAAGCGCTCGAGCGTGCGGTCCTCGAGGTAGCCCGCGCCGGTCACCTGCAGGTGGCCCGCGTGCATGCGCACGTTGGTCTCGATCATGCCTTCGTGCACGCCCGTCGTGAGCGCGATCATGTGCACGACGAGCACGACCGCGAACACCGCGGCGGCCACGGTGAGCCCCGTGCGCCGCTTGTTACGGCCGATGTTTCTCCATGCGAGGCGCAGGATCACGGTCACCTCAGCGCAAGGTTCAGTCTCTCCGCGTCAGATTCCGCTGCGTGAAGATGTCGTCCGCGAACTTCTCGCCGAAGCGAATCTCGTTCACCTCGATGCGCGTCTCGTGGCCCGGCTTGTCGAGCGGCGTCATCGACCAGCGGTGCGGATACACGCGGCTGCCCACGGCACGCAGGTCCGAGAGGGTCATCACGCGCAGCTTCTCCCCGGCCTCGTCGAAGAACTCTTGGCGCACGGGCACGAGGCGCGCAGCGTCGACCCACACCGCGATGCGGCCCCACACGACGGGCGCGCCCTCCTTCGGCACGTGCTCGATCACGAAGGCGCGCGAGCCCTGATGACTCGGGTCGACGCCGAGCCAGCGATGCGTGTAGTCGTCGAGCGTCGACGACTCGCGCACGAGGTCGTCGTTCGTGAAGTCCGAGCCCATCCACGACTGCAGCATCATCGAGGGCGGGATGCGGATCGTGCGCTCGACGCGCGGGATGTAGCTCCACAGGTTCGGATGCAGCTTCAGGAACGCCGTGCCCTTGTCCTTCGCGGGCTCGAGCACGCGAACGAAAGAGCGCTTCCCGCCGCGATCGTCCCAGCTCTGGAAGCGCATGCGGCGCGGCTCGGGCAGGCGCGGCGACTTCACGATCATCGTGGCGTCGAGAAAACCCGACTCGCCGCGGAAGTTGTTCTCGACGCGCTCGGCGACTTCGCGCGCGGTCGGCGAGGCCGGCGGGGGCTCGAGCGTCTGCGCGCTCGCTGACGAGGCCCACAGCGCGCACGCCATCGCCGCCATCGCAGTTCCGATTCGCTTCGCCACTTCGGCTCTCCGCTCCGCGAGGGTGGCGCGCTCGCGCGGGTTGTCACTGGCCCGCGCAGGTCAACGCCCGCGTACTTCACTCCGCTCCCAGGCGCCGCCATCGACGCGGCGCAGCTCGGTCGTGGGCCAGTACGCGAGATCGATCTCGAGCGTGATCACGCGTTCGCGGCCCTCGAGGTCCGCGACGAAGAGTCGCAGCGAGGCGCCGTCCGGCTTGTGCGCGACCGCGGCGAGGAACGCGTCGAGGTCGCGCACCGGCGCACCGTCGACCGCGAGAATGCGCCACGTGGGCGAGAGCCCGTGCGCCTCGGCGGGCGTGCCGCGCCAGCGGCCTGCCACGTACACGCCCTCGCGCGGGAGGCCGCGCTGCTGCGTGAGCGCCGCGGGCGATTCCTGCAGCAACGCGCCGCCCCAGAGCAGCACGCGCTCCGCAGCAGTCGGCGGCGCCACCTGCGCCTCGAAGCTGGCGCCCACGAGCGCGCCGTCGCGCACCACACCGAGCTCGACGCGTCCGCTCTGCACCGCGCGCTCGAGCGCGTGCAGGCTCACGAGCGCCCGCCCTCCGAGCCGCACGACGAGGTCGCCCACGCGCAGCTGCTTCTCCGCAGGCGTGCCGGGGGTCACGCGACGCACGACCAGCGCGCGGCGCGCATCACCGTCCGCGCGCTCGAGCTCCGCCGCGATCTCGTCGGGCAGGCCGCGCTCGCGCGCACGGAAGAGCGGGATCGCCTCCAGCTCTGCGCCGAGCGTCCGCCAGCCCCCGCCATTCGTCGCGAGCCAGTCCTGCACGAGCGCGATCGGCACTCCGGCGAAGAACGAGTTCGACTTGCCGCCGGCGTCGGTCGAGAACGAGGCCCACAGCGCGCGCACGCGGCCCTTCTTGTCGGCGAGCACGCCGCCGATGCCAGCGGCGTCTTCCGAGAGCGAGATCAGGTCGACGTTGGTCTCGCGGAACCGCGGCGTGTCGGGCACCGGGATCGCGGGCACGTCGACGCGCTCGACCTTCGTGCTGCGGCCGAGCAGCTGCTGGCGCGCCGTCATCGAGACGAGCCACACCTTCTCGCCCGGCGAGAGCGGCGTGGGATCGAGCTCCGCGTTCGCGAGCGGAGTCGCGCCTAACAAGCCGGGGTCGTAAGAGACGAGCGCGAGGTTGTGCTCGGGGTGCAGGGCGACCACGCGGCCGGGAATCACGGCGGAGCCGCCTATCACGAGCTCCACGTCCCCCAACAAGATCGGCACCGTGTCGCGATCGGTGATCACGAGGCCGCGCGCCGCGTCGACGACGAGACCCGCGCCAGAGAACTGTCCCCCTTGCACGCCGTCGACGGGCAGCGCCACGTCGAAGCGGACCTGCACGAGCGAGTGCGCGAGGCGCGGCACCGGGCCGGGGCCCTCCGTCGCGAGGTTCACCGCGACGCGCGGCGCGGGCTTCGGCGGCGGCGGCGGATCCGACGCGCGGCACTTCCAGGCCGGCTCGCCGTCTGCGCGGTCGCAGCGCTGCATCGGAAACCAGCGCCGGTCTACGCGCAGCGGCGCAATGCGCGGCGCGCCGGTCTCGCCGAGGGGCCGCAGCTGGACGCGCACGAGATCGCCGTCGGGGCGCTTCGTGAGCTCGCGCTCGAGCTCCGCGAGGCTGCCGATCGGGACGCCGTCGAGCGCCTCGATCACCTGCCCCGCGCCGATGCCCGAGCGCCCGAAGGCGTAGCCCGACGACGCGAGGTAGACGCCGCGCACCGGCATCGCGTAGGCGCGCGCGAGCTGCAGCGAGAGCGGCGTGACCACGCCGCCGCCGAACTCGAGGAAGCTCGCGGGCGTGACGGCATGCAGGTCGCCCACCGGCAATTCGAGCGTGAGCGGTTCGCCGCCGCGCTCGATCTCGAGCGCGACCGTCGCGCCGACTTTCGCGTCGAGCACCTCTTCCAGCGGCACGAAGCCCGTGAGCGGCTTGCCTTCGAGCGCGACCACGATGTCGCCCGGCGCGAGATTCCCGTCCGCGGGGCCCTCGGGCGAGACCTCCTGCACCACGAGCATGCCCACCGCTTCGGGGTTCGCGCGCCGCACGCGCGCCTCGGTCTCTTTGCGCAGCCCGAGCCGCTCGAGGTCGTAGTAAGGGCGCTGCACGAACACGGTCTGCAGCGTGCCGCGCATGACGACTTCGCCCGCCTGCAGCAGGCGCAGCGCGCGCAGCGGGCGGTCGAGTGGGAGGTAGAAGCTCGTCGCGCTGCCGCGGGAGCCGCCTGCGTTGAGCGCGATCACGCGGCCCGCGCGGTCCACCACGGGCGAGCCCGAGGAGCCGCCCGACGTGCTCGACGCGGCTTGGTAGTAGAAGGTGTTGAAGTCGTTGAACGAGCCGTTGCCGTAGCTCGGCGCGTCGCGATCGAGCCGCGCGAGGGTGCCCGCGAGGATCGAGAGCTTCTCGCCCGAGTCGTTGCCGATCACGCGCAGCTCGACGCCGACGCGCGCCGCCTCGGGCGCGAGCGGCAGGGCGACGGCTTGCATGAATTGCAGTGCTTTCGGGTCGTAGCGGTAGAAGCCGAAGTCGTGGACCGGATCGCGGTAGATCGGGACGACCTCGATCTCCTCGTGATTGAGGAAGATCGCGTGCGCCTTCACCGGACCGGGCTGCACCACGTGGCGGTTGGTGAGGATCAGTCCGCGCTCGGCGTCGACGACGAAGCCCGTCGCCACCGAGGTCGACGGCCCCTCGGTGTCGAAGGCGCGCACCGCCGAGACCTTGAGCGCGACCACGCCGCGCGCGACGCGATCGATCGTGGCTTCCCAGGGATCCGCTGCGAGTGCAGCGCTGGTGCTGAACGAGAGGACCGTTGCGACCACCCCACGTGCGAGCTGTCTCACGCGCGCCGCTCCGGCAGCATGCGCTCCAGGTACTTGCGCACGTATCGCCCCAACACGTCGGCCTCCAGGTTCACGCGCGCGCCCACGGCGAGGTCGCGCAGGTTCGTCACCTCGAGCGTGTGCGGAATCAGCGCCACGTCGAAGCCGTCGCTCGCGACGCCCACGATCGTGAGCGAGACGCCGTGCACCGTCACGCTGCCCTTGGGCACGCACTGGTCCGCGAACTCGCGCGAGGTCGCGACGAACAGCTGCACGTCCTCGCCGCGCCTGCGCCACTCGCGCACGCGCCCCGCCTCGTCGACGTGGCCCTGCACGATGTGCCCGTCGAAGCGCGCGCTCGCGCTCATGGCGCGCTCGAGGTTGACGCGCGCGCCGGGCGCGAGGTCGCCGTGCGCGGTCTTCTCCAGCGTCTCGCGAATCGCGTCGAAGCGCAGCTCCTCCGCGTGCGACTCGACGATCGTGAGGCAGCACCCGTTCACCGCGACGCTGTCGCCGAGCCGCACTTCGCGCGCGAGGTGCGAACGCACCGCGATGCGCGTGGTCTCGCCGCGCGGCGTGATGGCGGAGACCTCGCCTACGGCTTCGACGATGCCGGTGAACATTTTCCTCCCTCGGTCGCGGGCGAGCTGCGCGGCGGGCGCAGCGGCCGAGGCCGAGCCGCGCTGATCCGCTTCACGCGTGCTTGCCGAAGCGGCGCTCGATCTCGCGCAGCATGGCGTCGCGCACGAGGCCGTACTTCGCATCGAGCTCGATCGGCGGATTCGGCCACTGCGATTCGACGCCTTCGATGCGCATCTCGTGATACTTCAGCTTGAAGTCGACGAACTTGAGGCCGTGCGCGGTCGAGACGACGACGACCTTGTCGCTCTTCTTGATCGTGCCGCTCGCGACCAGCTTCTCCATCGCCGCGAGCGCGACGCCCGTGTGCGGGCAGTTGAACAGCCCCGTGCGATCGGCGCGCGCCGCAGCTTCGGCCAGCTCGGACTCGCTCGCCTCTTCCACGATGCCGTCGTACCGCTTGATCGCGTCGACGGCCTTCTCGTAGCTGACGGGGTTCCCGATCTGGATCGCGCTCGCGAGCGTGGGCTGCGCGTGGATCGGCTCGAACGTCGCGAAGCCGCGCTGGTAGGCGCGATAGAGCGGGTTCGCGTTCTGCGCCTGCGCGCAGACGATGCGCGGGCGCCTCGTGACGAGTCCGAGATCCACGAGCATGTCGAGGCCCTTCGCGAGCGCCGACACGTTCCCGAGGTTGCCGCCCGGAATGATGATCCAGTCCGGCACGTCCCAATCGAACTGCTGCACGATCTCGATGCCGACCGTCTTCTGGCCCTCGATGCGCAACGAGTTCATCGAGTTCGCGAGGTAGATCCCGTCCTTCTCGGCGATCTGCTTCACGATCTCCATGCAGCCGTCGAAGTCGGTATCGAGCGCGAACACGATTGCGCCGTTCGAAACGGGCTGAATCAGCTGCGCGATCGAGATCTTCCCGCGCGGCAGAAACACGATCGACGGAATCGCGGCCGCAGCGGCATAGGCGGCGAGCGCCGCGGAGGTATCGCCCGTCGACGCGCAGCCGACCGCGCGCACGGCTTTCCCGCGCGCGCGCATCTCCTTCACCATCGACACGAGCACGGTCATGCCGAGGTCCTTGAACGAGCCGGTGTGCGTGTTGCCGCACAGCTTGATCCAGAGATCCTCGAGCCCGAGCTCGCGGCCGTAGCGGTCGGCCCAGAACAAGTTCGTGTGCCCCTCGTACATCGAGACGACGTTGTCCGCCTCGATCTCCGGCAGCACCCACTCCTTCTTGCCCCACACGCCCGAGCCGTACGGCCACTCGGTCTTGTGCGCGCGGCGCTCGAACAGCTCCTTCCAGCGATTGCCCGACGTGCGCTTCAGCGCGTCCATGTCGTGCACGACTTGCAGGAGGCCGCCGCTGCGATCGGTGTAGACGATCTCGTCGAGCGCGTAGCGCTCCGCCGGGTTCTTCAGCGACTGGAACCAAGCGCGGTGACGAGCCTTCGCCGCCATCACACCCCCTCTTCGATGCGCACGAGCCGCGTGCGCGCCGCGACCTCGGGCATCGCGTCGACGACCGCGAGCGCGCGCCGCACGGCCGCTTCGCGCGCGGGGTGCGTGAACACCACGATCGGCACGGTGCCCGTCGCCGCGTTCGCGCTCTTCTGCAGCACGGACTCGATGCTGATGCCGTGCTCGCCGAGCGCGGTCGCGATGCGGCCGAGCACGCCCGGCTCGTCGCGCACGGTGAACACCAAATAACAACTCGCCTCGATCTCCGAGAGCGAGAGCAGATCCTTGCGCTCGAGGTGATCGGGGCGATACGAGAGCGGCGCCACGCGGCCCGCGCTGCCGCGGCGAATCTCGCGCGCGATCTCCATCAAGTCCGCGACGACGGCGCTCGCGGTGGGCATCTCCCCTGCCCCCGCGCCGTAGAACAGCGTCGGCCCGACCGCGTCGCCGTGCACCGCGATCGCGTTCATGGCGCCGTCGACCTTCGCGAGCAGCGAGTCGGCGGGAATCATGGTGGGGTGGACGCGCGCCTCGACGCGCTCCCGGCCCGCGGCGTCGCGATGGGAGCGGCCGATCGCGAGCAGCTTGATGCGGTAGCCGAACTCCTCGGCGGCCTCGAAGTCGAGCGGCGTGATGCCGCGGATGCCTTCGGTGTGCACGTCCTTCGGCGTGATGTCGGCGCCGTAGGCCATCGCGACGAGCAGCGTGAGCTTGTGCGCGGCGTCGATGCCGTCGACGTCGAAGGTCGGGTCGGCCTCGGCGTAGCCGAGATCCTGCGCGCGCTTCAGCACCGACTCGAACGGCGCGCCGGTCTTCTCCATCTCGGTGAGCACGTAGTTCGTGGTGCCGTTCACGATGCCGTGAATCGAGAGGATGCGGTTCGCGCTGAGGCCCTCGCGCAGCGAGCGCAGGATCGGGATGCCGCCGCCGACGCTCGCCTCGAACGCGACGTCTACGCCGCGTTTCGCCGCCGCGTCGAAGATCTCGCGACCATGCATCGCGAGCAGCGCCTTGTTCGCGGTGACGACGTGCTTGCCCGCCTCGATCGCGGCGAGGATGAACTGCTTGGCGGCGCCGTAGCCGCCGATCAGCTCGATCACGATCTGCACGTTCGGGTCGGCGATCAGGCCCGCGGCGTCCTGGTCGAAGCGAATGCCGCTGAGATCGACGCCGCGATCGCGCTCCGTGTCCATGTCCGCGATGCGCACCAGCTCGAGCGGAAAGCCGAGCCTCTGCGAGATCACCGCGCGGTTGTTACGGAGCACCTTCGCGACGCCCGTGCCGATGGTCCCGAGACCAATCAGGCCAACGCCCACCGCTTCTGCGCTCACGGCCTAGGCCCCCGCGCTGCGGAGGAACTTGCGGATGCCGCGCACGGCTTGGCGCGTGCGGTGCACGTTCTCGATCAACGCGAAGCGCACCCAGCCCTCGCCGTTCTGCCCGAAGCCGACGCCGGGCGAAACGGCGACCTTCGCCTCGAGCAAGAGCCGCTTGCTGAATTCGAGCGAGCCGAGCGCCTTGAACGGCTCGGGCACCGGCGCCCACACGAACATCGTGCCGAGCGGCTTCTCGATCTTCCATTGCCCCGCGCCCGGCTTCGCGAGCCCGTCGATCAGCGCGTCGCGCCGCGCCTTGTACTCGGCCACGGTCTCTTCGACGCAGTCCTGCGGCCCGCGCAGCGCGACGATCGCGCCCACCTGGATCGGGGTGGGAATACCGTAGTCGAGGTACGACTTGATTCTCGTCAGGGCGTGGATCATCTCGCGGTTGCCGGCGCAGAAGCCGACGCGCCAGCCCGCCATGTTGTGGCTCTTCGAGAGAGAGATGAACTCGATCGCGACGTCCTTCGCGCCTTCGACCTCGAGGATGCTCGGCGGCTTGTAGCCGTCGTACGAGATCTCCGCGTACGCGAAGTCGTGGATCACCATCAGGTGATGCTCCTTCGCGAACGCAACGAGCCGCTCGAAGAATGGCTTGTCCACGATCATCGTCGTGGGGTTGTGCGGGAAGCTCACGATGAGGAGCTTCGGCTTCGGCCACGTGCGCTTCACCGCCGTCTCGAGATTCGCGATGAAGTCGGTCTCGGGGCCGATCGGCACGTGGCGCAAGTCGCCGCCGGCGATCACGACGGCGTACTGATGGATCGGGTAGGTCGGATCCGGCGCGAGCACGACGTCGCCGGGCCCCACCGTTACGAGCACGAAGTGCGCGAGACC
This sequence comes from Deltaproteobacteria bacterium, assembly GCA_016875395.1. NCBI lineage: Bacteria > Pseudomonadati > Myxococcota > Myxococcia > Deltaproteobacteria bacterium. The sequence continues at coordinate 31,175 of VGRF01000020.1, forward strand.
TTCCTTCGCGCCGATCACTGCGATCGCTTCGCCCTCGGGATCGAGCTCGACGCCGTGGTTGCGCTGATACCACTCGCACACCGCGGCGCGCAGGTTCGGCACGCCTCGCGAGGCCGAGTAGCGATGCGCGTGCGGATCGAGCGACGACTCGCGGATCTTCTCCACGATGTGCGGCGGCGTCGGCATGTCGGGGTTGCCCATGCCGAGGTCGACGATGTCCTCACCGGCCTTGCGCCCCGCGTGCTTCAAGGCCACGACCTCGGCGAGGACGTAGGGCGGAAGGCGGCGGAGCTTGTCGAAATCGTGGCGGATGGCGGACACGGGAGCCTCTTCGGATTCGGAGAAAAACGCTGTAGGGGCGCGAAGCTACGAAGGTTTCCGGGGGTGGGCAAGGAAGCCGTGGCGCACTCCGGAGACCCACCGCGGAGCGTCGCGGTTTGGCGCTGTGGTGGCTCTACGGAGCCGCCGATATGGTCGCCCATATGAAGACGACCATCGAGCTACCGAAGGGCTTGCTCCGCGAAGCGAAGGCGCTGGCCGCTCGCGAGAGCACGACACTGCGCGCCCTGATCGAAGAGGGCCTGCGGCTCCTGCTGAAGCAGCGCAAAGAGAAGACCCCGGAGTTCAAGCTGCGTGATTGCCGGTTCGGTGGTGAAGGCCTTCAACCCGGTTGGGATCTGAACGACTTCTCGAAGATGCGAGCTGCTTCCTACGGCGAACGGGGCGGAGACGTCGAGAAGTGATCGCAGTCGACACCAACCTGCTCGTCTATGCGCACCGGACCGAGCACGACTGGAACGAGCGGGCAGCGGAGCTCATGCGTGAGCTCGCGGAGGGCGGCGCTGCCTGGGGAATCCCATGGCAGTGCATCGGGGAATTCTTCGGCCTCGTCACGCACCCGAACATCTACAAACCTCCTACGCCAGCAGCGGTCGCCTTCGCCCAGATTGAAGCCTGGCTGAGCTCTCCGCGTGTCCTTCTCTTGAGCGAACGCGACATGCCGTGGAGCGAGCTCCGCCGGCTCCTCGAGGCTGGGCGAATCGTCGGTCCGCGCACGCACGACGCGCGCATCGCCGCGGTGTGCATCTCGCACGGGGTGCGCGAGCTATGGACTGCGGACCGCGACTTCGGTCGCTTCCCTTCACTCGCGACACGCAACCCGCTCGCGGGCTGAGCTCGCGCATCAGCGCGGCAGCGTCGCCTCTTCTTCCGGCGTGAGCCTGCGCAGCCGCTGCGGCGTCATCGGCCCGTCGCTGTAGGTGTCCTCGCCGGTGCACGTGCCGCTCGCGTCGTAGTGAAAGATCGCGGACTGGCGATACGAGAACACGAAACTCCCTGATGAGTCGTCGCACGGAATGCCCATCGCAACGAGCGCGCGGCCCGGGAAGACGATGTGCATCCAGCCCTCGTGGAACAGCGCGCGATCGTCGATCACCCAGCGCTCCACGTCGTACCGCAGCTTGTTGTAGCCCTGCGCGAAGATGTTCTCGTAGAAGCCCCGCACAGCCGCCCCGCCCTTCGGGCCGAAGTCGCCGACGCCCGAGCCGTAGAAGTGGTACTGCGGCTCCGCGCACTGCGTCTGCATGATCGCCTCGACGTCGCCGCGCAGCTCCGCGACGAGATGCGCGCGGAAATTCTCGAGCAGCGCGCGGTGCCGCGGATTCGCGGTGGCGGCGATCTTCGCGTCGACGGGCGCGAGCGTGTGCGAAATGGAGAAGTCGATCATGCGCGGCCCCGCTTCAGACGTGCGAACAAGAAGTAGAACGGCACGCTCGTCGCGGAGACCGCGAGCGACCAGAGCGCCGACTTCGGCGAACCGACGAGCAGAGACGCCGCGATCGCGAGGTTCGCGGCGAGATACAGCGCAGGCACCACGGGGTAGCCCCATGCGCGATACGGGCGCGCGAGCTGCGGCTGGCGCATGCGCAGCGCGTAGAGCGCGGTCACGTCGGCGCTGGTCGCGAGCAGGATCGCGAACGTGGTGAAATCGAGCGCGCCGGGATAGGTCTGCAGCAACGCGATGATCGAGATCGCGACGGCGGCCTGGAGCCAGAGCGCGACGGCCGGCGTTGCGTGGGTCTCGTGAACCCTCTCGACGCCGGGCACGAACAGGCCGTCGAGCGCCATCGCATAGGCGATGCGTGCGCCCACGAGCACCGTCGCGTTCAGCGTGCCGAGGATCGAGATCAGCACGAAGCCTTGGATCAGCTTCCCGCCGATGTCGCCGAACAGCACCGTCGCCGTCGCGGCGCCGACATCGCTCGCTTGGCGCAGCTCTGCGAGCGGCAGCGCGTAGAGGTAGACCGCGTTGATCACGATGTAGATCGCGGTGCAGAGCGCGAGCCCCGCGAACAGCGAGCGCGGAAGGTTGCGTTGCGGCTCCTTCAGCTCGCTCGCGACGTACACGATCGCGTTCCAGCCGAGGTAGCTGAACAGCACGGGCGACATCGCCAGGGCGAAGGCCGTGAAGCTCGCCGCCTCGGTCGCTCCCGAAACGAGGGGGAACAGGTTCGCGACCTCGCCGCGACCCGTGAACGGCGCGACGAGGCCGAACGAGAAGAGCGCGATCACCTTCACGTAGCCCGTGACGTTGTTCGCCCACGCGCCGTACTTGAGGCCCGCGACGTTCAGCCACGTGCAGGCGAGCGTGGTGAGCGCCGCCAGTAACAACACGCTCGGCAGCGACCAGCCGTACAGCGCGCCGACGCGGTCCGCGAAGCCGACGGCGAGCGTCGCCACGGTGCCGGCGAAGATCGCGAAGAACGTGATCCAGCCGACGACGAAGCCGGCGACGGGATGGAACGCGCGCCGCAGGTAGACGTAGTCGCCGCCCGCGTGCGGGAACATCGCCCCGAGCTCGGCGTTCGCGAGCGCACCCGCGAGCGAGAGCGCACCTCCGACGAGCCACGCCGCGAAGATCAGCCCCGCGTGCGGCAGCCGATCCGCGATCTCGCCGGGCGTGAGGAAGATCCCCGAGCCCACCACCGACGCGACCACGAGAAACACCGCATCCTGCAGCCCGAGCTGCGGTCGCAGCTTGTCGCGCGGATCACGCTCGGACGTATTCGACTCGATCAACCGCGCCGCCTCCTTCGGAGCAGCGCGATCACGCCCAATGCGGGGAGCAACTCGGGCCCAATCCCGCAGGACCCGGACGAGACACCCTCCCAACTGTCGTTGGGCCCGAAACAGCCGAAATCCGCTGGATAGTCGATCATGCCGTCGGCGTCGTTGTCGACGCCATCGTCACACTCCATCCCGTTCCGACGCTCGAGCCAATCAGTCGGCCCCGAGCACCCTGCGTCCGCAGAGTCGACGCGCCCGTCGCCGTCATTGTCAACGCCGTCGCTGCAATCGGGTCCACTGGTGGGGCGCGCGAGATAGTGCCCCACTGCGGAGTTTCCTACGGTCGCGTGGATCGGATCGTTGTTGAGAGATGCGATCGGATTGCCGCCGTTCGTCCAGAGTCGTGACACACTCGTTCCAGTGAGGTTGCCGCCAACGTTGACTCCGTGCGCCGCATCGGTTCCATCAGTCGCCCCGATCAGCGCGATCAGGCTCTGTACTCCCGGTGAGTTGGAAGGGTGAGAGCCCGATTGAAAAGGAATCCCGGCGTCGCTCCAGAGCTCTGAGACGCCCGCGCTGTCGGACATCGAAAACCCATGTTGCGTCACGTAGACAGAGTTCCCGACATTCACGGGACTCATTCCCCTCGTGACCGTGAGGTCGAGCCACTCGAGTCCGCTGCCGAGGTCCAGCGTGAGCTTCCCGTCTCCCGTGACCGCGAAGTCGACGGAGATCAGACAGCTCGGCGCGCCTGCTTCTGAGGCGTCGGACGGACAGTCGCATTCGGCATCGCCGCCGCCTCCGGGCGCGAAGTCGATGAATGTGTCGCCGTCTTGATCCCGCCCATCGTCGCACTCGAAGGCGTCGCTCCGCTCGAGCTCGTCGGTCGGTGAGTCACACCCCGGGTCTGTCGGGTAGTCCGCGAGGCCATCGCGGTCGTTGTCGACTCCGTCAGAGCAATCGGCGCCGGTGGAGGGCCGCATCAGGTAGTGTCCAACGATCGGGTTGCCGAGGGTGGAGTGAATCGGCGAACCGATGATGTCTGCGCTCGGCACGGCCCCGCCGATCGAGAGCCATGCTACGCGAGCTCCTGACGCTCCCAGCGGGTCGGCGTAGGTGCCGTGGGCACCGATGGTGCCCTCGGTCGCTCCCAAAAGCGCAACGAGGTTCTGGGCGCCCGGCGAGTTCGCGCCACTCGCTCCAGTTTGGAATGGGATCCCCGCGTTCAACCACAGTTCCGAGACATCGCTGCGCGCTGCGTGAGTGAACCAATGGAGCGTCAGGTAGGGGTGGCCGTGGAGATACGTCGACTCCTTCCCCTTGAGCAGCGTGAGATTCAACCACTCTCGATTCGCAACAGTGTCACGAACGAGCAGGCCATCGCCGGTCGAAAGGAAGTCTCCGGTCTCGACCTCAGAGTGAACTCGCTGCCCGCCGGCGACTGCAGCAACCGACAGAAGCAGCACGTGTACGGTTCGCATGACTGGTGCCTCCGCCCCGCGAGGCTAGCCAGCCCTGTGCGTTCGACGCACTCCGGCGACGGCTTGCTACGCGAGGAACGGGATCAGCAGCAGCGCGACGATGTTCACGAGCTTCAGCATGGGGTTGATCGCCGGGCCCGCGGTGTCCTTGTAGGGATCGCCCACGGTGTCGCCGGTGACCGCGCTCTTGTGCGCGTCGCTGCCCTTCTTCTCGCCCGCGAGCGCGCCGCTCTCGATGTACTTCTTCGCGTTGTCCCACGCGGCGCCGCCCGTCGTCATCGAGATGCCGAGGCACACGCCCGCGACGATCGAGCCGATCAAGAGGCCACCGAGGCCCTCCGCACCGAGCGCCAGCGCGACCACGATCGGAATCGCCGCCGGGATCAGCGCGGGCGCGACCATCAGGCGCAGCGCAGCGGCGGTCACGATGTCGACGCAGGTGCGGTAGTCCGGCTTGCCCGTGCCTTCCATCAGGCCCGGGATCTCGCGGAACTGGCGGCGCACTTCGTCGACGACCTTGCCGCCGGCCTCGCCGACCGCGCTCATCGCGAAGGAGGCGAACACGAAGGGGGTCATCGCGCCGATGAAGAGGCCGGCCATCACCTTCGGGTCCGACAGCAAGAAGTTCGCCGTCACGCCCGCGAGCTTCAGGTCCTCGATGAACGTCGCGAACAGCGCCACCGCTGCGAGGCCCGCCGACGCGATCGCGTAGCCCTTCGTCACCGCCTTCGTGGTGTTGCCGAAGGCGTCGAGCGGATCCGTCACCGCGCGCACGTCCTTGCCCAGCTCCGCCATCTCCGCGATGCCGCCGGCGTTGTCCGTGATCGGGCCGTAGGCGTCGATCGAGACCACGATGCCTGCGAGCGAGAGCATGCTCATCGCCGCGATGCCGACGCCGTAAAGGCCCGCGAGGTCGTAGGTCGCCCAGATCGCGGCCACGATCACGAGCACCGGGATCACCGTGCTCTGCATGCCGACGGCGAGGCCGGCGATGATGTTCGTCGCGTGGCCGCCCTTGCTCGCGGTCGCGATGTGCACGACGTGCGGCGAGTTGCCGCCGGTGTAGTAGTCTGTCACCCACATCATCGCGCCCGTGACGACTGCGCCGACCGCAGCGCAGAGCAGCAGCGCGTTTGCGCTGAGCTCAGCGGGAATCGCGGTCTGGCCGTTGATGAACCACACGCCCGCGAGCATCAGGAGCGATGCGATCGCGAGGCCCTTGTACATCGCGCCCATCACCGCGGGCGTCTCGCCGGCGGCGGGCTCGCTGATGCGCACGAAGTACACGGAGATGATCGAGCCGACGATGCCGACGGCGCCGACCGCGAGCGGATACAGGAACATCGCCTCGCTGCCGGGATAGAGGATGTGGCCGAGCAGCATCGCGGCGGTGGCGGTCACGCCGTAGGTCTCGAACAAGTCCGCGGCCATGCCCGCGCAGTCGCCGACGTTGTCGCCCACGTTGTCGGCGATCACGGCGGGGTTGCGCGGATCGTCCTCGGGAATGTCCTTCTCGACCTTGCCGACGAGGTCCGCGCCGACGTCGGCGCCTTTGGTGAAGATGCCGCCGCCGAGGCGCGCGAAGACCGAGATCAGCGAGCCGCCAAAGGCGAGGCCGATCAGCGCGTGGGTCTTCTCGAGCGCACCGGGCGCTGCCATCACGAGCGCGGTGAGCGAGATCAGGCCCGCGCCGACGACCATCATGCCCGTCACGGCGCCGCCCTTGAAGCTGAGGTCGAACGCGGGACCGAAGCCGCTGCTCGCCGCCTTCGCGACGCGCACGTTGGCGCGCACCGAGACGTTCATGCCGATGAAGCCCGCCGCCGCGCTCGCCAGCGCACCGACCAGGAAGCCGATCGCGTACCACATGCCGAGCGACGGCACGACGGCGATGAGAATCAGCAGCGGGACGCCGACCATCGCGACCGTGCGGTACTGACGGCTCAGGAAGGCCTCGGCGCCCTCGCGAATGGCAGCCGCGATCTCGTTGGCCTTGTCGGTCGAGGTCGGCGACGCCAGCACCGCGCGATACCAGAGACCGGCGAACACCACGGCGAGAACGCCGGCAGCAAGGGCAAGTACCGAGAAATCCATGACATCTCCTGAGCAGTCTTCGAGAAACGGGGCGTGAGTGGGCCCCGCGCGCGCCGAGGTAACGGCGAGGCGGGCGCTCGCTGCGAGCGTGCGGAGCGATGCACCGGCCCGGTCGCGGCGGGCCGCACGATAGGGGCATGACCCGCGTGATTCCAGAGGAATTTGGCGCACGGCGCGCGCAGAACTCCGTTCGGAAGCAGGCGAGATCAGCGATGCTGGACGCTCCCTGGACTCGCGGAATCGAGGATCCGGCGTCTGACGCTGAACTTGCGATTTCTCCGGAATCGAGGACTCGGCGTCTGACGCTGGACTATCGATTCCCAACTTGGGAGGCGAACCATGAACGGCGCAGAGGTCCTGATCGAGACGGCGCGGCGCGGTGGCGTCGAGGTGTGCTTCGCGAACCCCGGGACGACCGAGATGCCGCTCGTCGCGGCGCTCGACAAGGCGCCGGGCGTGCGCGCGGTGCTCGGCCTGTTCGAGGGTGTGTGCACGGGCGCCGCCGACGGCTACGCGCGCATGAGCGGCAGACCGGCCGCGACTTTGGTGCACCTCGGCCCCGGCCTCGCCAACGGTCTCGCGAATCTGCACAACGCGCGCCGCGCGCGCGTGCCCGTCATCAACTGGATCGGCGACCAGACCGTCGAGCACCTCCCGTTCGACGCGCCGCTCACCTCCGACATCGCAGCGCTCACGGGCTGGACGGGCTGGACGCTCGCGGTGAAGAGCGCGAGCGAGATGGCGGAAGCGAGCGCAGCCTCGATCGCGGCGGCGCTCGGCCACCCCGCGCGCATCGCCTCGCTGATCCTGCCTGCGGATGCGCAGTGGGATCCCGCGAGCGCGGCCATCACACCTGCGCCGCGCGCGAGCGCCCCGAGCGCGGCGCCCGAGCGCGTGCGCGAAGCCGCTCGGCTGCTGCGCGCCGGCGGCGGCTACGTGCTGCTCGGCGGCGACGCGCTCGGGCTGCGCGGCCTAACAGCTGCCGCGCGCATCGCCGCAGCGAGCGGCGCGACGGTGCTGATCGAGACGTTCCCGTCGCGCATGGAGCGCGGCCGCCACCTGCCGAGCTTCGCGGGTCTCCCGTACTTTCCCGAGCAGGCGCGCGCCGCGCTCGCGAAGGCGAAGAGCCTCGTGCTCGCCGGCGCGCGCGAGCCCGTGGGCTTCTTCGGTTACGCGAACGAGGCCCCGCGCCTCGCACCTGCGAACGCGCCGCTGTGCGCGCTCGCGGATCCCGACGCCGGCATCGACGCCGCGGGCGCGCTCGAAGCGCTCGCCGACGAGCTCGGCGCGCCCGCGCGCGTCGAGATTCCCGCGCGCGCGCACGAGAGCTTCGCACCCACGGGCGCGAAGCTCGACCTCACCTCGCTCGGCCGCGCGCTCGCGTCGCTGCAGCCCGAGAACGCGATCGTCGTGAACGAGGCGGCCACGAGCGGGCTGCCCTGGAACGCGGGCGCCGCCGCGAGCGCCGCGCCGTTCACGATGCTGGGCCTGACAGGTGGCGCGATCGGTCAAGGCCTCCCGACCGCGCTCGGCGCCGCGATCGCGTGCCCGGATCGCCGCGTGATCGCATTCCAGGCCGACGGCAGCGGGCTCTACACGCTGCAGTCGCTGTGGTCGATGGCGCGCGAGGGTGTGAACGCCACGGTCGTCGTCTGCGCGAACCGCAAGTACCGCATCCTCCAGGCGGAGCTCGCGCGAGCGGGCATCGCCGAGCCGGGTCCGAAGGCGCGCGCCCTAACAGATCTCGGCAGCCCGACGATCGACTGGACCGCGCTCGCGAGGGGCTTCGGCGTACCGGCCGTGAGCGCCGCGACGGACAGCGAGCTCGTGGAGGCGCTGAAGCGCTCGCTCGCGACGCCGGGGCCGACGCTCGTGGAGGCGGTGCTGGCGTGAGCGCGCGATCCGCCGCGCGCGGCGTCGCGTAGCGCGCGCACTTCGCGCCCCGAGGTTCTCATGCCCGACAGCTTCGATCCGGTCGCCGCCACCGAAGCGCTCCTCGCCACGGTTCCGCCCGACGTCGCGGCGCGCTCCGACGCGTACTTCGAGGGCGGCTACTGGCTGTTGTTGTGGGGCGCGCTCTGGTCGATCGCCGCTGCGTGGCTGCTGCTGTCCTTCGGCGCCGCGGTCCGCATGCGGGCACTCGCGGAGCGCGTGACGAAGCGTCCGAGCCTCGTCGCGCTGATCTTCGGCGCGCTCGCGATCGTCGCGATCACGCTGCTCGAGCTGCCCTGGACGATCTACGCCGAGTTCGTGCGCGAGCACGAGTACGGCCTCGCGACGCAGGGCTTCGGCGCGTGGCTCGCGGAGCAAGGCATCGCGCTCGGCGTGGACGTCGTGATGCTCGCGCCCGCGATCGCCGCGCTCTGCGCGCTGATTCGCCGCGCCGGGCGTGCGTGGTGGGCTTGGGCCGGCGCCGGCGCGCAAGCTCGCGCCAGGCCCGCTCGAAGAGGCGCTGATGTTCGATCACCCGTCGGGGCGCAGCCGCATACTCATGGCGATGCGCTGGAAGGCGGAGCAGCGCGGGCGAGCGGACTCAGTGGGTGAGCCGTAACAACTTCGCCGACGAGAACACGCCGCGCAGGCGGGTGCCCGCCGCGCTCTCGACGACGGGCAGGTGCGTGCGGCGCGAGCGCTTGAACGCATCGAGCACGTCGCTCACGCAGAAGTGCGCGAGGTCCTCGAAGCGGAGCACGCTCCAGTCGAGCGTAGACTCCATCAGGTGTCGCACGAGCACTTCGTCGCGGCGCATGTTCGCTTCTTGCGCGGTGCGCAGCGGCTTCTCCCCCATGATGTCGTAGGCCGTGATCAGGCCGAGCACGCGCGTGCGCGGCTCGTCGAGCACGAACGCGGAGCGCACGCCGGCGTGGCGCATGTGCTCCAGCGCGGTGTCGATCGCGTCGTCGCGGCGCACGCTCACGATGCCGTGCTCGTTGAAGTCGGTCATCACGCTGCGCGCCGGGTCCGTGAGCTTCACGTGCCACGCGCCCGTCTGCGGCGGCGCCAGCTCCCCGGTCAAAGAGACGAGCTCGAGCTTGCTCACGACAGTTCCCACTTTCCGGCGGCGGAGCCTTCGTCAACTTGCGATCACAGCTTCCCTTCTTGCATGAGATCGACCGGATCGCGCAGGCCTAACATCCAGAGGTAACCACCCGCGCTCGCGATCGCGTCGTGCACCGCGTATCCGAGCACCTCCTGCGCGGCGCGCGGCAGCGTGCGCGCGATCTCGGGCGGCACGGCTAGGTAGTTGTTCTCCTCGGTGCGCAGCCAGCCCACCACGTACGAGATGTGGAGCCCCGGCCGCCACTCGCTCGCGGTCGAGTTTGCGCCCGCCCCGTGAATCGTCGAGCCGAGGTAGATCACCGCGCTGCCCGCAGGCATCACGGCGTCGGCGATCTCGTGCTGCTCGGGCTTGCGCGTGTGCGGCCAGCGGTGACTGCCCGGTACGAGCCGCGTCGCGCCGTTCTCCACGCGGAAGTCTTCGAGCGCGATCATCGACGCGACCTGCACCTCGGGATGCGGCCGCGGCAGGTGCACCCACACGAGCTCGTCGCGGTGCAGCATCTGCGCGGCGGCTCCGGGACCGCGATCGATCAGGTGCCCGAGGTTCAGCTGATAACGCGCGCACGCAGGCAAGAGCACGCGGTCGCACACGCCGAGGAAGATCGGGTGAGTCATCACCTCCGTCGCGAACGTGCGGGACTGCGCGGCCATCCCGTTCACGTGCCGCGTCTTGTCGCCGAAGAAGAACTGGATCGCGGGGTTCAGGTGCTTGAGCCCGGGGCTCGCAGCGGCGCGCGCGCGCGACTTCGTCCCGGACGCGCGCGGTGACGTCGCTTGTTAGGAAGCCCTCGACGATCACGCCGCCGTCGTCTTTGAGAGCTTGATGGATCGCGTCGAGCGAGTCGGTCGCGCGGAGGCGCTGGAGGCAGGCGGGCATGTCGGGCTCCTCGGGCTGACGAGCAGCGGCGCGATTCATCCTACCGCGCCGCTGCACGCCGCTTCGTGCCCGATCTCACGCGGCGCTGCGCGCCACGATCTCCCGCAACTGCACGTCGCTCACCTCGCGGCTTCGCGCCGCGAGCTGCTGGAACGCGCGGAACGCGCGCTCGCACTGCGCCTCGCTCAGCACCTCGCCGAGCGCAGCGACTCGCGCCGCGAAGCGCGCGCGCCCCGAGAGCTTGCCGAGCACGATCTCGCTGCCGACGGGATGCCCGATCCACGCCGGGTCGAGCGTCTCGTACGTCTCGCGGTGCTTCAGCACGCCGTCTTGGTGGATGCCCGAAGCGTGGCGGAATGCGTTGCGCCCCACGACGGCCTTGTTCGCGGGCACCTCGATCCCGCTGCGCTCGGCGACGATGCGCGAGAGCGCGTAGAGCGTGTCGAGCTTCAGCGCTGTCGTCATGCCGAGCCGCGCGCCGTGCACGCGCAGCGCAGCGGCCACCTCTTCGAGCGAGGTGTTGCCCGCGCGCTCGCCGATGCCGTTGATGGTGCACTCCACCTGGCCAGCGCCCGCGGCGATTGCGGCGAGCGAGTTCGCGGTGGCGAGGCCGAGGTCGTCTTGACCGTGGAACGAGATCGTCGCGCGCTCGAGCTCCGGCACGCGCGCGCGCACGCCGCGAATCATCTCGGCGACTTGCTCGGGCGTCGCGCATCCCACGGTGTCGGGCAGATTGAGCGTGCGCGCTCCCGCCGCGAGCACGGCGCGCGCCAGCTCCGCGAGAAACTCCGGCTCTGCGCGCGTGGCATCCATCGGTGAGAACTCGACGTCATCCGTGAATTCGCGCGCGCTTCGCACCATCGCCGCGGCCATCGCGACGACCTGCTCGCGCGATTTCCCGAGCTGATGCGCGAGCTGCATGTCGCTCGCGTTCACGAACACGTGGATGCGCGGCGCACGCGCGTGGCGCAGCGCTTCTCCCGCCGCGGCGACGTCGCGCGGCACCGCGCGCGCGAGCGCGCACACGCTGGCATCGCGCACTTCGAGCGCGACGGCCGCGACCGCGGCGGCTTCTTCCGGCGAGCTCACCGGAAAGCCCGCCTCGATCACGTCCACGCCGAGCGCGTCGAGAAGCAAAGCGATCTCCGCCTTGTCGTGCGCCGAGAAGCACACGCCGGCGGACTGCTCGCCGTCGCGCAGGGTCGTGTCGAAGATCGCGATGCGCCGGGCAAGCGCAGCGCGCAGCGAGGCGGAGTCTTCGGAGCCGAGCGGAGATCGAACAGCGGCCTCGATCTGCGGCGGGACCTCGGGGTGCGCTGATCGGGCACCCGGTGTCGACGGACTTGGCGAGGGTGCGGCCGCGTTGCTCGGGACTCGAGATCGATCGTGAGAGCTGGGCATGAGGTCTCCTGGTTCGCCCGCCCGCGGCGCCGTACCAGGAGTTCTCGCGATTTCGACCCTCGAAACACGAAGCCCTCTCCGGCCGGCGCGGCGGGAGAGGGCTTCGTGGTGCGCTGCGCGCTAGCCCCTTCCCGCCCTCCGAAGGAGGAGCAGGCCGAGGGCCAGCAGGCTGTGCGCGTTTCGTTGCATCGCGGGGTGGAGTAGCCGAGCCCGCGCGTGAGTGTCAATGCGCGACACCGAGCGGTGTCGGCCCCGTGATACGGTCGCGCGATGAAACGCGACACCGGCTACCTCGAGCGCGACGGCGAGCGCATCTACTACGAGGTCAGCGGCGACGGCCCGCCGCTCGTGCTCACCCATGGCGCCGGCGGCAATCACGCGGTGTGGTTTCAGCAAGTTCCCCACTTCGCGGAGTCGCGGCGCGTCGTGCTGTGGGACCAGCGCGGCTTCGGCCGCTCCACCGCGCGCGGCGGCCCTAACAGCCCGGCGCGCGCCACGGCCGATCTCGGCGCGCTGCTCGACCATCTCGGCATCGCGCGCGCCGACGTCGTCGGCCAGTCGATGGGCGGTTGGGCCGTGCTCGGGCTCGCGCTCGCTCAGCCCGCACGCGTGCGCTCCCTCGTGCTCGCCGACACGCCGGGAGGCATCGACACGCCGGAGCTGCGAGCCAGCTGGGCGAACGTGGGCCGCGGGGCCGGCTTCGCGACGAATGAGCTCGGCCGCCATCCCGCTGTCGCACCGGACTTCTTCGATCGTCGTCCCGAGCGCGCCGTGCTCTACCAGCAGCTCGGCGGCTTCGGCGATCCGAAGCTCGCCGACGTGCTGCCGAGCCTCGTCGCCGCGCGTCACGACGCCGCCGCGCTCGCGAAGCTCGCGTGCCCGGTGCTGCTCCTCGTCGGCGAAGTCGACGCGCTGTTCTCGCCTTCGCTGATCGCCGCGAGCGCGAAGCAGCTCCCGCCCGCATGTCGTGCGCGCGTCGTCACGATCCCGCGTGCAGGGCACTCGCCGTACTTCGAGGAGTCGGACGCGTGGAACCGCGCGGTGGGCGAGTTTCTCGCGGGCGCGGGCTGAGTCGGGGCTACTCCACGAGCTCCGGCGCAAAGCCGCGCCGCAGCGTGTTCTCCGTGACGACTCGCGGATCCGCGAACTGCAGCAGGTAGCTCGGGCCGCCCGCCTTCGTGCCGATGCCGCTCATCGCGAAGCCGCCGAACGGCTGGCGCGCGACCAGCGCTCCGGTGGAGCCGCGGTTCAGGTAGAGGTTGCCGACGCGGAAGCGCCGGCGAGCCTCGTCGAGATGCGCGGGCGAGCGTGAGTAGACGGCGCCGGTGAGCGCGAACTCGCTGCTCGTCGCGACGTCGAGCGCGTGCGCGAAGTCGCGCGCGCGAAACACGGCAAGCACGGGGCCGAACAGCTCGCGCTGCATCAGCGCGTGCTGCGCGTCGTCGACCGCGAGGATCGCGGGCGGCACGAAGCAGCCGCCGCTCGGCGCAGCGCCGACGAAGAGCTTGCGCGCGCCGGGAGACTCGATCGCGGCGAGCAGGCGCTGCTGCGCTTCGGCGTCGACGACGGGGCTCACCGTCGTGCTCGCGAGATGCGCCGCGCCTACCGCGAGCGAGCCCGCCGCCGCGGCGAGACGCGCGACGAACGCGTCGTACACGCCGTCGACGACCAGCGCGCGCGAGCAAGCGGAGCACTTCTGCCCGGCGTAGCCGAACGCGCTGCGCAGCACGCCCACGACGGCCTCGTCGAGGTCCGCATCGTCGTCCACGACGATCGCGTTCTTGCCGCCCATCTCGCACACGACGCGCTTCACCTGTCGCTGCCCCGGCCGCGTCTTCGCTGCCGCCTCCACGATCGCGAGGCCGACACTCTTGCTGCCGGTGAATGCGATCTGCGCGACCTCGCGATGTGCGACCAGCGCAGCGCCGACCTCTTCTCCGCTCCCTGGTACAAACGCGACGACGTCAGGCGGGAAGCCCACCGCGAGCATGCGGCGATGCAGCTCCTGCGCGATCGCGCTCGACTGCTCGGCTGGCTTCAGCACGGCCGTGTTTCCCGCAACGAGTGCCGCCGTCGCCATGCCCGTGAGAATCGCGAGTGGAAAGTTCCACGGCGCGATCACGACGCACACGCCGCGGCCCTCATACGAGAACGTGTTCTCCTCTCCGAGCGCATCGCCCACGCGCCGCGGCCCGAGCTCGACGAGGGCTTGGCGCGCGTAGTAGCGACAGAAGTCGACGGCTTCGGCCACGTCGGCATCCGCTTCGCGCCACGGCTTTCCCACTTCGAGGCACTGCAGCGCAGCGAGAGCGCAGCGGTCTCGCTCGATCGCGTCCGCGAGCGCTTCCAGCAGCGCGGCGCGCTCGGCGAGCGGCCGATCGCGCCACTCGGGCCAGGCGCCCGCCGCGGTCGTTACTGCCGTGTCTGCGTCGGCGACGCTCGCGAGCTCGACGCGCGCGACGCTGCGCGATGCATCCGAAGGCGATGCGCGCTCGAAGCTGCCGGCGGGCTTCGCGACGTGCCCTGCGATCGCGACGCGCACGTCGATCGGAGACTGCGCGTGCGCGGCTTCGACCGCAGCCGCAAACGCGGCCCGCTGTGCGCCGTCCGCGAAGTCGGTCGGTGGGCAGCCCTCGAACGGAGTCGCGAGGTCGCCGCGCTTCATGCGAGGGGGCGCCGCTTGCGGCCCGGCGCTCGGCTGCGGCGCGGCGAGCAGCGCGCTCGGGTCCGCGTGCTCGTGATGCGAGAGGCGCAGGAAGCCCGCGTTCGCGGTGTTCTCGAGCAGGCGCCGCACGAGGTACGCCATGCCGGGCAGCAGCTCGCCGACCGGCGCGTACACGCGCACGCGCCGCCCGCTCGCCCGGATCGCGGCGCGCTCGGGCTCCGCCATGCCGTAGAGCATCTGCACCTCGTACGCGCTCGGCGGAACTCCTGATTCCTCCGCGACCGCGAACGCGTGCGCGAGCGAGCGCAGATTGTGCGAGCCGAACGCGGGCGCGGTCTCGGCATGCGTCTCGAGCAGCCGCCGCGCGAGACGCTCATAACAAGCGTCGGTCTCCGCCTTCGTGCGCCACACCGGCGCGGGCCAGCCGTTCTGATCCGCGAGCACCGTCTCGTAATCCCAGTACGCGCCCTTCACGAGCCGAATCGTGAGAGGCGCGCCGCGCCGGCGCGCGAGCGCCAGCAAGCGCTCGTAGATCCGCTCCGCGTCGCGCAGGTAGGCCTGCACCACGACGCCGAGGTGCGGCCAGTCTCTCAGCTCGGAGTGCAGCGCGATGCGCTCGAACGTGTCGTACGCGATGCCCGCGCTCGCCCACTGCTCGAGGTCGACGTTGAGGAACGTGCCGCGACGCCTGCCTTCGAGGAACAGCGGAAGCGCGCATTGAACGAGCCGCGCGACCGACCCCTCGTGATCGACGGCGTCGATCTGCGGGTCGAGCGCCGACAGCTTCACGCTCACGTTCGCGCGCGGGATCTCGCGCTGCGCTCCGCGCTCCAGCACTTCGTCGCGCGGCCAGCTCGCGATCTGCGCGGGCAGGTTCTCGATCAGATCGCGTTAGCGCGCGAGGTAAGCCGCCGCCTCCGGCTCGCTGAGCGTCGCTTCGCCCAACAGATCGACCGTGAAGCCGATGCCGGCGTCCCACAGCCTGCGCAAGCTCGGCAGCGTGTCGCGCGCATCGCGCCCCACGATGAAACGCTGCGCCATCGCCTCGACGTTCTTGCGCAGCGCCGCCTGCGCGACGCTGCCCGTGATGCGCGACGTCGTCGCGCGCAGCGCGGTCGCGATCGCCGCGGGCAGCTCGCGCCCGTCGCGCAGCAGCATCTCCTCCACGTGCTGCGCCACCTGCTCGCGCGTGCGCAGCATCGGAAACGCGTCGACGAAGCGGAACAGGTCGACCTTGAAGCTCGCGTCGCGCATCGCCCACGCGAGCAGCTGACCCTCCCAGTACGCGGAGGAGAACACGCCCGGCGTCTCGCCCTGCGCGCGCTCGAACAACTCGCGACCGATGGCTTGCACGCGGGCCTCGAGCGCGGCGGGGCTCGTCATCCCACCCCCACCAGCGCGAGCCGCTCGCCCCAGCGCGTCTCTACCGCGCGCGCGAGCTCGGGCGCCCGTAACAATTTGCGGTCGCGGCGAACGGTCTCGCGCGCGGCTTCTTTCGCGAGCGCGACGAGACGCGCGTCGCGCACGAGGTCGGCGAAGCGCAGGTCGGGCAGGAAGCCGCTCTGGCGCGTGCCCAGGAAGTCGCCGGGGCCGCGGATGCGCAGGTCGTGGTCCGCGATCACGAAGCCGTCGGTCGTCTCGAGCATCGCGCGCAGGCGCGCCTCGCCTTGCTCGGAGCTGCCGCGCGCGACGAGCAGGCACGTGCCGGGCTTCTTGCCGCGGCCTACGCGGCCGCGCAGCTGGTGCAGCTGCGCGAGGCCGAAGCGCTCGGCGTGCTCGATCACCATGAGCGTGGCGTTGGCAACGTCGACGCCGACTTCGATCACCGTGGTCGAGACGAGGATTTGCGTCTGGCCGCGCTTGAACGAATCCATCGCCGCGGCGCGCTCGGCCTGCGTCTGCCGCCCGTGCACGAGGTCGACGCGCTGCTGCGGGAACGCGCGCCGGATCGCTTCGGCGCTCTCGGTGGCGGCGCGCAGGTCGACCTTCTCGCTCTCCTCGACCATCGGGTAGACCACGTACACCTGCTCACCCCGCGCGAGCGCGGCGCGCACCGCCTCCATCACGCGGCGGCCCTCGCCCGCCCGTAACAACTCCGTGTGCGCGGGCGTGCGGCCGGGCGGCAGCTCGTCGATCACGGAGACGTCGAGGTCGCCGAACAGCGTGAGCGAGAGGCTGCGCGGGATCGGCGTCGCGGTCATCACCAGCATGTGCGGCTCGAGGCCGGCCGGCGCGCGCGCGGCGAGCGCAGCGCGCTGCAGCACGCCGAAGCGGTGCTGCTCGTCCACGATTGCGAGTGCGAGGCGCGCGAAGCGCACGTCCTCTTGCACGAGCGCGTGCGTGCCGACGACGAGCTCGAGCTCGCCGGCAGCGAGCTGCGCGCGAATCGCGCTCGCCTCTGCGCGCGGCGTAGAACCCGTGAGCAGCGCCATACGCAGGCTCGGCACGAGCGTGCGCAGAGTGGCGGCGTGCTGCTCCGCGAGAATCTCGGTTGGCGCCATCAGCGCGCTCTGCGCGCCCGCCTCGGCGACCGCGACTGCGGCGAGCGCCGCAACCGCGGTCTTGCCGCTGCCGACATCGCCCTGGAGCAAGCGCGACATCGGATGCGGGCGCGCGAGATCGCGCGCGATCTCGTTCCACGCTCGCTGCTGCGCACCGGTCAGGGAGAATGGCAGCGCAGCGAGCGCGGCCCGCAGCCTCGCGCCGTCCGGCGCGATCGCGATGCCCGCCTTCTGGGCGCGCTCGGCGTGCCGCAGCGCGAGGCCGAGCTCGAGCAGGTACAGCTCCTCGAGCACGAGCCGCTCGTGCGCGGGCGTCGCGCGCGCGCGCAGCGCGTCGGGGTCGGCGTCGCGGCCGGGCTTGTGGATCGCGCGCAGCGCGTCCGGCGTCGCCGGCAGGCCGCGCTCCGCTGCGAGCTTCTCGGGCAGCGCGTTCAGCACGAGGTCCGCGTAGTCCGCGACCGCGGCCGCGATCATGCGGCGGAACGTGCGCGGCGGGATGCCCTCGGGCGTCGCGTAGTCGGGCACGACGCCCTCGCTCCCGCCGTCCCCGGATTCCCCTAACACATCGATCTCGGGGTGAATGATCTCCTTGTCGAAGCGGAAGCGCTTCACGTCGCCCGTCACGCGCAGGCGCACTCCCTTCTTGATGGAGCTCGCGACGGCCTCACCGCCGCGAAACCACTTGAGATTGATCGTTCCGGTGCCGTCGCCGACGACGGCCTGATAGATGCGCCCGCGGCCGCGGATCGGCACGAAGTCCGCGAGGATCACCTCGCCGACGAACGTGCCGCGCGAGCCGGGCGGCAGCTCGCCGATGGTCTTCTGATCGCGGCGGTCGTCGTAGCGCGTGGGCAGGTGGAACAAGAGGTCCGCGATCGTGCGCAGCCCGCGCTGCGCGAGCTGCTGCGCGCGCTTCGGGCCGACGCCCGGCAGCGTCGCCACCGCGCGCGCGATCGCGCGGTCCGGGTAGCCCGCGTCGCGCAGCGGCGCGAGATCGTGCAGCGAGTCGGCGGTCGCGCGGCGGCGCGCTTCGCTCTCGGCGAGCGGCGCCGCGAAGCGTGCGCGCACTGCCTCGAGCAGGCGCCGCGCTTCGGGCGGAATCGCGAGCGCGAGCGCGCGGTCGGCGGCGGTTGTTACGGACGCCTCGAGATTGCGCACGCGATCCGCGCGCGCGAACTCGTCCTTCGCCGCGAACTCGAGCGGCGCAGCGACCGCATCGAGCGCGGCGGCGAAGGGCGTCGCGTGCATGGGGCGCAGGGTAACGGCGTCCGCGGCGGGCCCGCGTACGCCGCCGCTACTTCAGCCCGTGCACCTCCTGCAGCGGCTTCACGCCGATCGAGCCCTTGCGCAGCGCGCGAATCGCGCCCGCCGCGGCACGCAGACCGGCGAGCGTCGTGAAGTACGGGATGCCGCGGTTCAGCGCGGCGCGGCGGATCGAGAAGGAGTCGCGCACGGCGCTCGGCACGGACTCGACCGTGTTGAAGACGAGGTGCACGTCGCCGCGCTCGATGCGGTCGACCACGCTCGGCGCGCCCTGCCCCACCTTCGGCACCACCTCACAGCTGATGCCGATCGCTTCGAGCACGCGCGCGGTGCCGTCCGTCGCGAGCACCTTGAAGCCCGCGTCGACGAACTCCTGCACCGCCTCGCCCACGCGCGCGCGGTCGGCGCTGCGCACGGACACGAGCAGCGTGCCCGCGGTCGGGATCGGGTTGTTCGCCTCGATCTGCGCCTTCGCATAGGCGCGCCCAAAGTCGGAGTCGATGCCCATCACTTCGCCGGTGCTCTTCATCTCGGGGCCGAGCACCGTGTCGACGCCGGGGAACTTCACGAACGGGAACACCGCCTCCTTCACCGAGTAGTGCTTCGGCCAGATCTCCTCGGTGAACCCCAACTCCTCGAGCGTCTTCCCCGACATCACGAGCGCAGCGAGCTTCGCGAGGGGTCGCCCGATCGCTTTCGCCACGAACGGCACCGTGCGCGACGCGCGCGGATTCACCTCGAGCACGTACACGTCGCTGCCCTTCACGGCGTACTGCACGTTCACGAGGCCGACGACGCCGAGCTCGCGCGCGAGCTTCTTCGTGGACTCGACGATCTCGTCCACCACCGTCTTCGAGAGCGAGTACGGCGGAATCGAGCACGCGCTGTCGCCCGAGTGAACCCCCGCTTCCTCGATGTGCTCCATCACGCCGCCGATCACGACCCGCTTCCCGTCCGCGAGCGCGTCGACGTCGACCTCGGTGGCGTCCGCGAGGAAGCGGTCCACGAGCACGGGGTGCTCGGGCGAGGCCTTCACCGCGTACTGCATGTAGCGCGCGAGGCTCTCCGTATCGTGCACGATCTCCATCGCGCGCCCACCGAGCACGTAGCTCGGCCTAACGAGCACGGGGTATCCGATGCGCTCGGCCACGGCGCGGGCTTCCTCGAAGCTGCGCGCGATGCCGGAGGGGGGACGCTTCAGCTCGAGCTTGTCGAGCACGAGGTCGAAGCGCTCGCGGTCTTCGGCGCGGTCGATCGCGTCGGGCGGCGTCCCGAGAATCGGCACGCCCGCCTTCTCGAGCGCGACGGCGAGCTTCAGCGGCGTCTGCCCGCCGAACGTCACGATCACGCCGAACGGCTGCTCCTTGTCGACGATCGCGAGCACGTCTTCGAGCGTGAGCGGCTCGAAGTAGAGGCGGTCGCTCGTGTCGTAGTCGGTCGAGACGGTCTCGGGGTTGCAGTTGACCATGATCGTCTCGAAGCCGGCGTCGCTCAGTGCGAAGGCCGCGTGCACGCAGCAGTAGTCGAACTCGATGCCTTGGCCGATGCGATTCGGGCCACCGCCGAGAATCATGATCTTCTTCGCGTTCGTCGGGCGCGCCTCGCACTCGTCCTCGTACGTCGAATAGAGGTAGGGCGTGTGCGCCTCGAACTCGGCACCGCAGGTGTCGACGCGCTTGTACACGGGCACGACGCCGGATTGCTTGCGCAGCGCGCGCACCGCGTCCTCGCGCATGCCCCACAGCGCGCCGAGCCGCGCGTCGCTGAAGCCCATCTGCTTCGCGGGCCGCAGCCACGCGGCGCGGTCATTCGGAGCCGCCGCCTGAAGCGCGCGCTCGGTGTCGACGATCTCCTTCAGGTTGTCGAGGAACCACGGATCGATCTTGCAGCGCGCGAAGATCTCGTCGAGCGAGTGGCCGCGCCGGAACGCTTCCGCGATCGCCCACGGCCGGCCGGGCCTCGGGCGATCGATCATGTTCCAGAGCGCCTTCTCGCCCGCTTCGCCGGGCGGCAGCGCGGGCGATTCGAGCCCCGCGTGCCCGATCTCGAGGCTGCGCAGCGCCTTCTGGAAGCTCTCCTTGAACGTGCGCCCGATCGCCATCACTTCGCCGACGCTCTTCATCTGCGTCGTGAGCAAGTTGTCCGCGCTCGGGAACTTCTCGAACGTGAAGCGCGGGATCTTCGTCACGACGTAGTCGATCGTCGGCTCGAAGCTCGCGGGCGTCTCGCGCGTGATGTCGTTGCGCAGCTCGTCGAGCGTGTACCCCACCGCCAGCTTCGCGGCGATCTTCGCGATCGGGAAACCCGTCGCCTTCGACGCGAGCGCAGAAGAGCGCGACACGCGCGGATTCATCTCGATCACGACGATTGCGCCGTTCTCGGGATTGACGCCGAACTGGATGTTCGAGCCGCCGGTGTCGACGCCGATCTCGCGAATGATCGCGATCGCGGCGTCGCGCATCACTTGGTACTCGCGATCGGTGAGAGTCTGCGCGGGCGCGACGGTGATCGAGTCGCCGGTGTGCACGCCCATCGGATCGAAGTTCTCGATCGAGCAGATGATCACGACGTTGTCCGCCGTGTCGCGCATCACCTCGAGCTCGTACTCCTTCCAGCCGAGCACGCTCTGCTCGACGAGGCACTGCGTCACGGGCGACTGCGCGAGCGCCCACGACACCATGGTGTCGAACTCGTCCTCGCTGTACGCGATGCCGCCGCCGGTGCCGCCGAGCGTGAAGCTCGGCCGAATGATCGCGGGGATCCCCGTGCGCTTCACGATCGCGCGCGCCTCGTCGAGCGTGGTCGCGACGCCGGAAGCAGGCAGCTCGAGGCCGATCTTCTTCATCGCCGCGCGGAAGAGGTCGCGGTCTTCGGCTTTGTGGATCGCGGCGAGGTTCGCACCGATCAGCTTCACGCCGTGGCGCTCGAGCACGCCCGCCTTCGCGAGCGCCACCGCGAGATTCAGCGCGGTCTGCCCACCGATCGTCGGGAGCAGCGCGTCGGGCTTCTCCTTCGCGATGATCTTTTCGACCGACTCGACCGTCATGGGCTCGATGTACGTGCGATCCGCCGTCTCGGGGTCGGTCATGATCGTCGCCGGATTCGAGTTCACGAGCACGACGCGGTAGCCCTCTTCCTTCAGGGCTTTGCACGCTTGGGTGCCCGAGTAGTCGAACTCGCAGGCTTGGCCGATCACGATCGGCCCGGAGCCGATCACGAGAATCGTGTGGAGGTCGTCGCGGCGCGGCACTTCCCTAATTCCCCTTGGCGATCTGCGCTCCGCTGACTCTCTCGCCGCGTTTGTGGCGAAGCGTCATCTCTCGGAAGCGCGAGAAGAAGTAGTCGACGTCGTGCGGGCCCGGAGACGCCTCCGGGTGGTACTGCACGCTGAAGAGCGGCCGGCGCTGATGCGCGAGGCCCTCGACCGTGTCGTCGTTGAGGTTGATGTGCGTGATCTCGACGGGCTCGCCCGCGCGGCGCAGCGAGTCGGCATCGACCGCGTAGCCGTGGTTCTCGGCGCAGATGGCGACCTTGCCCGTCGCGAGATCCTTGCCCGGCTGGTTGCCGCCGTGGTGCCCGAACTTCAGCTTCTTCGTCTCGCCGCCGAGCGCGAGGCCGAGAATCTGGTGCCCGAGGCAGATCCCGAAGATCGGGTAGTCGTCTGCGAGCGAGCGCACGTTCTCGCGAATCGCCTGCACTGCGGCTGGGTCGCCGGGCCCGTTCGAGAGGAACACTGCGTCGGGCTTCATGGCGCGAACTTCCGAAGCGGGGGTTCGCGAAGGCACCACCGTCACGTCGAAGCCCTGGTCGACGAGGCGGCGCAAGATGTTGCGCTTCACGCCGAAGTCGTACGCGACCACCTTCAGCGTCGGCTCCGGCCGCGCCGCCCGCTTCAGCTGGCCGTCGACGCCGCGCCAGCCCGGCTCGCTCCATTGATAAGTGCGCTTCGTGCTCACCTCGTACGCGAGGTCCGTCGCCTCGAGCCCCGGCGCCTTGCGCGCGCGCTCGACGAGCTCCTCCGCGCCCTGGTGCTCGGGGTCCGTGCTGATCACGCCGTTCTGGAAGCCCGTGTCGCGGATGCGCCGCACGAGCGCGCGGGTGTCGATGCCGCTGATCGCGGGCACGCCGAAGCGCGCGAGAAACTCCGGCAGCGTCTCCGTGGACCGGAAGTTGCTCGGCTTCGCGAACATCTCCTTCACCACGAACCCGCGCAGGAACGGCCGCGCGGCTTCGTCGTCCTCGGGGTTCGCGCCGACGCTGCCGATCTGCGTGTACGTCATCGTCACGATCTGGCCGGCGTAGCTCGGGTCGGTCAGGATTTCCTGATAACCCATCATCGAGGTGTTGAAGCACACCTCGCCGGCGGCGGTGGCGCGCGCGCCCCAGGCGATGCCGCGGTAGATCGTGCCGTCGGCGAGCGCGAGCGCGGCGGGCGCAGGCGCGGAAGCGGGCTTGCTCACGGAACCAGCACTCCTCGGTCAGCGTGATAGACGAGCCGCCCGTTCACGAGCGTGTGCGTGACGCGGCCGTGCATCTCCTGCCCGGCCCACGGCGAGTTGCGGCTCTTCGAGAATCCCTTCGCCGGGTCGTAGATCCATTTCTTCTCGGGGTCGATCACCACCACGTCGCCCGGTGCGCCCGCTTCGAGCCGCCCCTGCGCGAGCCCGAGCACGCGCGCGGGGTTCACGGTGAGCGAGGCGACCAGCTGTTGCGCGGTCACCGAGTTGTTACGAACCAGCGCGAGCACGACGGACAGCGCGGTCTCGAAGCCGAGGATGCCCGGCGGCGCCGCGGTGAACTCCACGTCCTTCTCGTGCACCGCGTGCGGCGCGTGATCCGTTGCGATCGCGTCGAGCGTGCCGTCCGCGAGGCCCGCGACGCAGGCGGCGACGTCCGCCGCGCTGCGCAGTGGCGGCGCCATCTTCGTGTTCGTGCTGAAGCCGAGCGTCGCCTCGTCGGTCAGCGTGAGGTGATGCGGCGAGACCTCCGCGGTGACGTGCACGCCGCGGTTCTTCGCGTCGCGAATCAGCGCGACGGCGCCCGCGGTCGAGACGTGCGCGACGTGAAGGTGCGCGCCGGTCAGCTCCGCGAGCTGGATGTCGCGCGCGACGTGCACCGTCTCGGCGATCGCGGGATTGCCCGGCAGGCCGAGCTTCGTCGACACCGGACCCTCGTTGACGACGCCATCCTTCACGAGGCAGCGGTCCTCGGCGTGCACCATCACCGGCTTGCCCGTCAGCTTCGAGTACTCGAGCACGCGGCGCTGCATGCCGCTGTCCATGATCGTCTTGCCGTCGTCACTGAATGCGACGGCGCCCGACTTCGCGAGCGCGACCATCTCGGTCATCACCTCGCCCGCGAGCCCCTTCGTCGCCGCCGCGACCGGCAGCACCTTCACGGGGCAGTCCTGCCGCGCGCGGTCGAGGATGTAGTCCGTGACCGAGGGGTCGTCGTTCACCGGGTTCGTGTTCGCCATGCAGGCGATCGTGGTGAAGCCGCCCGCAGCCGCGGAGCGCCCGCCCGACGCGATGTCTTCCTTGTACTCCTGACCCGGCTCGCGCAGGTGCGTGTGCAAGTCGATGAAGCCCGGCGTCACCCAGCAGCCGCGCGCGTCGACCACGTCGGCGCCGTTCGCCGCGAGCTTTGCGCCGACCGCTTCGACCACGCCGTTCGCGAGCAGCACGTCCGCGACCTCGTCGCGTCCGCTCGCGGGATCGATCACGCGCCCGCCTTGGATCAGAACTCGGGACATGGGGGGAGCACTCCTTGTTAGGCCGCTACCGCGTTGACTTCGCTCGCGGCCTCGATGTACACGCGCGTCATGCGGCCTGCTTGCGCCGGCCGGCGAGCAGGTAGAGCACGGCCATGCGCAGCGCGACGCCGTTGCGCACTTGGTCGAGGATCACGCTGGGCCGCCGATCGGCGAGATCGTGCGAGAGCTCGACGCCGCGGTTCACGGGGCCGGGGTGCATCACGATCGCGTCGTCCTTCGCGAAGCGGAGCTTCTGGCGATCGAGGCCGAACGTGGACGAGTACTCGCGCACGGTCGGGAACGCGGCGCCGGTGAGGCGTTCCGTCTGGATGCGCAGCGCCATCACCACGTCCGTGCCGTCGAGCGCCTCGCGCAGCGACGAGTACGCCTTCACGCCGAGCGACTCCACGTGGGCCGGCATCATCGTGGGCGGCCCCGCGACGCGAACCTCGGCGCCCATCTTGCGGAAGCCGTAGATGTTCGAGCGCGCGACGCGCGAGTGGGCGATGTCGCCGATGATCGTCACGGTGAGCCCGTCGAGGCGCCCCTTCTCTTCGAGCACGGTCATCATGTCCAGCAGCGCCTGCGTCGGGTGCTCGTGCGCGCCGTCGCCCGCGTTGATCACGGGCGCATCGAGCTCGTCGGCGATGCGCTTGGGCACGCCGCTCACCTTGTGCCGGATCACCACCGCGTCGGGATCCATCGCGTCGAGCGTCTTCGCGGTGTCGAGAATGCTCTCGCTCTTGGTGAGGCTCGACGACGAGGGCGAGAAGTTCACGACGTCTGCGCTGAGGCGCTTGCCCGCGATCTCGAAGCTCGTGCGCGTGCGCGTCGACGGCTCGAAGAACAGGTTGATGATCGTGCGCCCGCGCAGCGTCGGGACTTTCTTCACGTCCCGCTCGCCGACCTCCTTCATCTTCATCGCCGTATCGAGAATCTTCTCGATGTCGTCGCGATCGAGGTCTTCGATGCTGAGCAGACCGCGCCCCATCATCAGGCCGCTCCTCCCGCGTCGCCGGCTCTCGCCGCGCTGGCGCTCCGTAACAACACCACTTCGAGCGCGGCGCCGTTCGCGCGCATCTGCACGCGGTCGCCGCGCTGCGTGGGGATGTTCTTGCCGACGTAGTCGATCTTGATCGGCAGCTCCCTGTGGCCGCGGTCGACGAGCGCTGCGACTTGGATCGAGCGCGCGCGGCCGAAGTCGAGCAGCGCGTCCATCGCGGCGCGGATCGTGCGGCCCGTGCTCGCGACGTCGTCGACGAGGATCACGACGCGCTCGTCCACC
The DNA here is from genome assembly GCA_016875395.1 of Deltaproteobacteria bacterium. Lineage (NCBI taxonomy): Bacteria > Pseudomonadati > Myxococcota > Myxococcia > Deltaproteobacteria bacterium. The sequence continues at coordinate 56,620 of VGRF01000020.1, forward strand.
GAGCTCGGCATCTCGGTGCGCCGCAGGCGCGGGCGCGCCCCGCTCGAGACGAGGTCGTCGCGATAGAGCGTGGTGTCGAGCGTGCCGACCAGCGGGTCGATCCCGGCGATCTCGCGCAGGTTCGCGAGGAGCTGCTTCGCGAGCGGCACGCCGCCGTTCGGGATGCCGACGAGGTAGAGGCGCGAGATGTCGTCGTTCTTCTCGACGATCTCGTGCGCGATGCGCATCAGCGCGCGGCGAATCGCGGCGTCGTCGAGGAGAAGCGACTCGGAGGGCGCTGCGTCCGTGCTTGCGCGCGCGTGCTGTCCGGAGCCGTCGTTCGCCATCGAGCGCCTTTCTCCGCCTCGCGGGACGGAGTTAAAAGGAGCGAAGGGTCAGAAGCGGCGCGCAACGTAGCCAGCGAGATCGCGCGCGCTAGGGCGCGCGGAAGAAATTCCGACGGAGTGCGCGTGAGTTGCCGGCGCCGGCGACGCCAGGGAAGGCCAATTGGGGTCTGGCACGGATTGGCCGGCGCGGCGCGGTGGCGCTCCGTGCCTCGGGCCTAGGGCTTCTCCGCCCGCAGCGCCCGCTTCGTCGCCCCCACCAGCTCCGGCGTCTCGCCGGGCGGGAAGCACTCGACGAACCCGCCCATCCGCTCCCAGCGCATCTTGTTCACGAGATTGTCGATCCACGTGAGCGGGTTCAGCAGCGAGAGCCACGTGCCGTTCCAGTCCCACGACCAGTAGTTGAGGCCCGCGGGCCCGGCGAGCGCGGCCTTGTCGACCGTGCCGGCCCAGCGTCCGTCCTTCGAGTTGTCGCGGTTGTCGCCCATGAACAGGTAGCGGTCCTCGGGCACGATGAACTCGCTCACGTCCTGTCTAGGCTTGTAGTCTGGCTGATCGAGGATGTAGTGGCGGCAGTCGCCGAGCGTCTCGATCAGGAGATCGCGCGCGATGCCGTCGGCCGCGACGTACTCGAGGCCCGTGTCTTCGAGCGGGACCGGCTCGCCGTTCAGGATGAGGCGCTCCTTCTGGTACGCCACGCGATCTCCGGGGATCGCCACGAGTCGCTTCACGAAGTTTTCGGTGGGAAGCTCGCGGTGCTGATCGGGCGGGAAGATGTCGCCGCCAAAGCCGCGCGCGAAGCGGAACACCACGACCTCGCCGCGCTCGGGCTCGCGCACCGCGGGCAAGCGCGAGTCGACGCCGGGGGCCTGCGCGCCGTACACGAACTTGTTGACGAAGACGTGATCGCCGATCAGCAGCGTCGGGACCATCGATTCGCTCGGTACGTAGAAGGTCTGGAACACGAACGTGCGGATCAGCAGCGCGATGCCGACCGCGACGGCGAGGCCCGGCAGCTCGTCGCGAAACCAGTTCGGCTCGCGCGCCGGTGCATCCTTTGCCTGCTTCGGGTCCGCCTTGGCTGCGCTCATTCGTCCCCTGCTCCGCTCGTCTCGAAGCGCGGCCCGTCCCCTAACAACGTCGCCACCACGCCCACGATCGCCTCGCGCGGAATCGCGCCGAAGTTCCGGCTGTCGGCGCTGTGGTCGCGGTTGTCGCCCAGCACGAAGTAGTGGCCATCGGGCACGACTTCCTCGCAGTCGCTGCGCTGCGCCTCCGGGTCGTCGAGCACGGCGTGCTCGATGCCGCCGATGCGCTCGCGCAGGCCCGCGAGGGCGCGCCCCGCGCGGTCGACGCGCAGCGTGCCGGTGCGCCACTCCTCGGCCGCGACGCCGTTCACGAACACGCGCCCGTTGCGCACGGCGACGCGCTCGCCCGGCAGCGCGACGACGCGCTTCACGAAGCGCTCGCCCGCGCGCTCGAACACCACCACTTCGCCGCGCTCGGGCGCGACGAGCTTGTTCACGAACAGGCGATCACCGGCTTCGAGCGTCGGAAGCATCGAGTCGGAAGCGACTTGGAACGGCTCGAGCGCGAAGGCGCGGATCGCGAGCGCCGCGAGGAGCGGGACGGACGCCGCGAGCGCGATCGCGGCGCGCTGCGAGCGCGAAGCGGGCGCCGGATTCGCGGCGGCGGCCACTACTCGTCCCCGAGCCGCAGCGCCGCGAGGAACGCTTCCTGCGGAATCTCGACCGAGCCCACGCGCTTCATGCGCTTCTTGCCCTCTTTCTGCTTCTCGAGCAGCTTGCGCTTGCGGGTGATGTCGCCGCCATAACACTTCGCCGTGACGTTCTTGCGCAGCGCCTTCACCGTCGTGCGTGCGATCACCTTCGAGCCGATCGCGGCCTGAATCGCCACCTCGTACTGCTGGCGCGGGATGAACTCCTTGAGCTTCACGGCGAGCTCGTTTCCGCGGGTATGCGCCTTCTCGCGATGCACGATCAATGAGAGTGCGTCCACCGCATCTCCGTTCACGAGAATGTCGAGCTTGATGAGGTCGGCCGGCTGGTAGCCGATCAGGTCGTAGTCGTAGGAGCCGTAGCCGCGCGTCACGCTCTTGATCTTGTCGTGGAAGTCGCTCACGACCTCGGCGAGCGGCAGCTCGTAGCGAATCTGCACGCGCGAGCCGTGCACGGAGATGTCGCGCTGCACGCCGCGGCGGTCCTGGCACAGCGCCATGATCGGGCCGACGTAGTCGTTCGGCGTGTGGATCGTCGCGAGGATCACCGGCTCCTCGACGTGATCGAGCACGCCGGGGTCCGGTAGCGCGGCGGGCGACTCGATCTCGAACGTCTCGCCGTCGGTCTTCACCACGCGGTACCGCACGGTGGGCGAGGTCGTGATGAGCGAGAGGTTGTACTCGCGCTCGAGCCGCTCCTGGATGATCTCGCCGTGCAGGAAGCCGAGGAAGCCGCAGCGGAAGCCGAAGCCGAGCGCGGCGCTGGTCTCGGGCTCGTAGCGGAACGAGGAGTCGTTGAGGCGCAGCTTCTCGAGCGCTGCCTTGAGCGGCGCGTAGCCGTCGGGATCCGTGGGGTAGAGGCCCATGAACACCATCGGCTTCACTTCACGGAAGCCGGCCAGCGGCTGCGCTGCGGGCGAGCGCGCGAGCGTGACGGTGTCGCCGATGTGCACCTCGTCGAGCGACTTGATGCCGCAGAACACGATGCCCACTTCGCCCGCGGCGAGCTGGTCGACCTTGCGCGGATGCGGGTCGAGCACGTCGAGCTCGTTGATCTCGTGCTCGACCTTGTCGGCCATCAGCAGCGCGAGATCGCCGCGCTTCAGCGTGCCTTCCTGCACGCGCACGAGAACCGCAACGCCCATGTACGGGTCGAACCACGCGTCGAAGATCAGCGCGCTCGGCCGCGGCGTCGCGGGGTCGCCCTTCGGCGGCGGCACCACCTCGACGATGCGCTCCAGCACCTCGCGCACGCCCTGCCCCGTCTTCGCGCTGATCGGCAGCACGCCCTCGGCCTCGAGACCGATCACGTCCTCGATCTCTTGCGCGGCGCGGTCCGCGTCCGCCGCGGGCAGGTCGATCTTGTTCGCGACGGCGACGATCGCGAGGTTGGCGTCGAGCGCGAGGTAGGCGTTCGCGAGCGTCTGCGCCTCGATGCCCTGCGATGCGTCGACCACCAGGATCGCGCCCTCGCAGGCGTGCAGCGCGCGCGAGACTTCGTACGAGAAATCGACGTGTCCCGGCGTGTCGATCAGGTTGAGGACGTACTCGACGCCGTCGCGCGCGGTGAACTTCATGCGCGCGGTCTGCGCCTTGATCGTGATGCCGCGCTCTTGCTCGAGCTCCATCTTGTCGAGGAACTGCGCCTTCTTCTCGCGCTCGCTGAGCGTGCCGGTCGCTTCGAGCAGGCGATCCGCGAGCGTCGACTTGCCGTGGTCGATGTGCGCGATGATGCAGAAGTTTCTGATGCGGGCGGGATCCATGATCGTGACGAGGCTACCGGCGTTGGAGGTGGCGCGAGCAGGAATCCGGTGGTCGCGAGCGCGCTGCAGAGACGCTGCAGCCGGCAAGGAGTTGACTCGCGGCTGAGCGTCCAGTCGTGGTCACGATGCTGGGATTGCCCAGGCGCAAGTTAGGCGTTCGGACGCGGCACGCCGAGGGCGTCGTAGAAGTAATCGCGCGTGCGGCGCAGGCCCTCTTCCACCGGCACGCGCGGCTCCCAGCCCAGCTCGCGTTTGGCGAGCGTCGAGTCGGGGCGGCGCGTCTTCGGGTCGTCGGGCGGCAGGGGCTTGTGGGCGATCTTGCTCTTGCCGCCGCACATCGTGTTGATGCGCTGCGCGAGCTCGAGCATCGAGACCTCGGCCTGGCTGCCGATGTTCATGGGCCCGACGTAGCTCGAGTTGAGGAGCCGCCAGATGCCTTCCACGAGGTCGTCCACGTAGATGATCGAGCGCGTCTGCGAGCCGTCGCCGTAGACGGTGAGGTCCTCGCCGCGGATCGCCTGCGTGAAGAAGTTCGGGATCGCGCGGCCGTCGTTCACCTGCATGCGCGGGCCGAAGGTGTTGAAGATGCGCACGATGCGGATGTCGACGCCGTGGTGGCGGTGGTACGCCATCGTCATCGCCTCGGCGAAGCGCTTGGCCTCGTCGTACACGCCGCGGATGCCGACGGGGTTGACGTTTCCGTAATAACTCTCGGGCTGGGGCGAGACGAGGGGATCGCCGTAGCACTCGCTCGTGCTTGCGAGCAGGAAGCGCGCGCCCTTCGCTTTGGCGAGGCCGAGCGCCTTGTGCGTGCCGAGCGAGCCCACCTTCAGGATCTGGATCGGGAGGCGCTCGAAGTCCGCGGGGCTCGCGGGCGAAGCGAAGTGGAGGATCGCGTCGAGCTCGCCGTTCACGTGCAGGTAGTTCGTGACGTCGTAGTGCTCGAACGAAAACTTCGCCTGGCCGAGCAGGGGCTGGATGTTCTCGATGTTCCCGGTGAGCAGGTTGTCGAAGACGATGACCTCGCAGCCCTCCGCGAGCAGGCGCCGACACAGGTGCGAGCCGATGAAGCCGGCGCCACCCGTGACGAGCACGCGCTCGAGTTTCCGCTTCGACATGGATCCTCCGAGGCCTCCCTAACGATTCGGTGCGTCCGGCGAGGAGAGGTACGCGGCGAGCGCCTCGCGCCAGTGGCGAGGCGTCACGCCGAGCGACTTCGCTTTGCCGAGATCGAGGACCGAGTAGGCCGGGCGCGGCGCAGGCAGCCCGAGCTGCTCGGTCGTGAGAGGCTCAATCGGCCGATCGGCGAAGCCGCAAGAGTCGAGAACGGCGCGCGCAAACTCGAGCCAAGTGGCCTCGCCGTCATTGGCGAAATTCACGGCGCCGCTCGCGCCCGCGGCGACGAGGGCGACGATCGCCTCGGCGAGATCGCTCGCGTACGTGGGGCGGCCGCGCTGGTCCGCGACGACGCGCAGCGGCTTGCCCTCGCGCGCTTGCGCGAGGATCGCGGCGGGGAAGTTGCGCCCACGCCCGTACACCCAGCTCGTACGCACGACGAGCGCGCCCGGCGCCGCGAGCGCGGCCCGCTCGCCCCCGAGCTTCGTGCGCCCGTACACCGAACGCGGCGCCGGCGCGTCGTCCTCGCGAATGGGCCGCGACGCGTCACCGGCGAACACGTAGTCCGTCGAGAGCTGCAAGAGCTTTGCGCCGCTCTTCGCGCATGCCGCCGCGAGGCGTGCGGGCGCCTCGGCGTTCGCCCGCTCGGCGAGCTGCGGGTCGCGCTCGCACGTGTCCACCTTGGTGAGCGCCGCGCAGTTCACGACGACGCGCGGCGCGTGCCGGGCGAACGCGCGCGCGACGGCCTCGGCGTCGCACACGTCCAGCTCCGCGTGCGAGGGCGCCGCGAAGCGCTCACCGCGCGAGCCGAGCACCCGCTGCAGGGCGCTGCCGAGCTGCCCCGATCCGCCGGTGATTAGGTACACGGCGCGCCGCGGCTCAGCTCGACTCGCGCGCCAGCACCCACGTCGGCAGGCGCTGCTCGCGCTTCAGCTTGTCCGCGAGGGTGTCGGCGTCCGCGCGCGTCGAGATCGGACCCACGCGCACTTTGAAGCGCGCGCCATTGCCGCCTTGATCCGCGACGTAGGCCGGGTGCCCGAGCTGCTTCAGCTCCGCCGCGAGATCGTATGCCGCACCCTGCGTCGCGAACGCGCCGACTTGCACCGCGAATCCGCCGCTCGGCGGCGGTGCCGAGACCGCGGGCGTCGCCGGCTCGCTCGCGGCAGGCGCGCGCTCGGAGTCGCCCGCGTCCGCGACCTGCTCGCGCACCGGCGCCTTCTCCGGCAGCGGCACCTCGGTGGTCTTGCCGCTCACGTGATCGGCGACGAGCGAGGCGTCCCAGATCGCGGGCGCGAGCAGGCCGACGCCGAAGCCCGCGACCATCAGCAGCAGCGCGCCCCCGATCGTCGCGATCCAGCTCGTGCCCGCGCGCTTCGCCTGCGTCTCGCTCATCACATCCGCTCCGGCGCGCTCATGCCGAGCAGGCGCAGCCCGTTCGCGATCACCGTGCGCACCGCGGCCACGAGGCCGAGGCGCGCGGCCGTGAGCTCCGCGTCGTCGGAGAGCACGCGGTGATTCTTGCCGTCCTGGAGGTACGGGTTCCACAGCGCCGCGACGTCGCGCGTGTAGTACGCGACGTGGTGCGGCTCGCACGCCTCCGCCGCGCGCGCGACGACGTCGGGGAACTCGGCGAGCTTCCGAATCAGCTCGATCTCTTCGGGCAGCGCCAGCCGCTCGGCGTCGATCTCGCCCGCCTTCGGCAGGGTCACGCCGCGCTCCGCCGCCTGGCGCTCGATCCCGCAGCAGCGCGCGTGCGCGTACTGCAAGTAGTAGGCGGGGTTCTTCGTCCAGTCGGTCTCTTTCGCGAGATCGAGGTCGAAGTCGAGGTGGCTCTCGGGCCGGCGCTGAATCATGAAGAAGCGGAACACGTCGGCGCCGACATCTTTCAGCACCTCGTCGACGGTGATGAAGGTTGCGCGGCGCGTGGACTGCTTCACGGTCTGGCCACCTGCCGTGAGCGTCACGAACTCGTGAATCACGAACTCGACACGCTCCGCCGGCAGCCCGAGCGCCGCGAGCGCGGCCTTCACGTACGGGCCCTGGTCTTTGTGATCGGCGCCCTGCACGTCGACGATGCGCTCGAAGCCGCGCTCGAGCTTCTGGCGGTGGTATGCCACGTCGGGCAGCAGGTAGGTCGGCTCGCCCGACGACTTCACCAGCACGCGATCGCGCGCGAGGCCGAGATCGGTCGCGCGCAGCCACACCGCGCCGCCTTCCTCGAACACGCGCGTGGTCTTGCGCAGGTCCGCGAGCGCGCCCTCGACGCGCTTCTCCTCGTACATCGTGAGCTCGTTCGTGTACACGTCGAACGTGATGCCGAGCGCGTCCTGCGTCGCGCGGATCTCGGCGAAGATGCGCTGCTCCGCTTCCATGCGAAAGCCGCGCTCGCCCGGCTCCGCGAGCCAGCCCTCGCCTTCGCGATCGATCACCGCCTGCGCGATGTCGGCGATGTACGAGCCCTGATAACCCTCGCGCGGGAACACGACGGGCTTGCCGCCGATCTCCGCCGGCCACGGCAGCGTCTCGTCCTTGAGCGCATCCTCGGGCGGCGCCGCGGCGCGCCCTAACAACTCGAGGTAGCGGGCGCGCACGGACTCGCCGAGCACGCGCATCTGGCGGCCGCCGTTGTTGAAGTAGTACTCGCGCGTGACGCGCCAGCCCGTCGCGTCGAACAGGCGCGCGATGCAGTCTCCGAGCACGGCCTGCCGCCCGTGGCCGACCGAGAGCGGGCCCGTCGGGTTCGCCGAGATGAACTCGACCATCACCTTGCGCGCCTTGCCGGCGTCGCTGCGGCCGTAATCACTTCCCGCCGCGAGGATGTCCTGCAGCGCGCTGCGCCAGCCCGAGCGCTCGAGCCAGAAGTTCACGAAGCCCGGCCCCGCGACCTCCGCGCGGGCGACGAGCCCGCTCGCCGCACCCACTTTCGCGACGAGCGCTTCCGCCACCGTGCGCGGCGGCTGCTTCAGCCGCTTCGCGAGCACCAGCGCGGCGTTCGTCGCGAAATCGCCGTGCTCGGCTTGCCTCGGCGGATCGAGCGCGAACCCCGGCGCGGGCGCCGGGTCGCCAGCATCTTCGAGCAGAGCCGAGACCGCGGCGTCGAGAGCCGCTTGGAGTCGTTCGCGCACGGAGGTCTCACTGAGCCGCGGGGGCGGATGGACGGAATGCGCGCAGGCTCGCGGACCGCGCCGGAATCGTCAAGGATTTCGCAGGCTTGTGGAGTCTTCCTCGCGCACCACCCACTCGCCCGGCCGCGCCAACCCGAGCTCGGAGCGAATCGCCGATTCGATCGCGACGGGGTCGCTCTCGAGCGCTGCAGCTTGCGCCTCGTCGCTCGCGATCTTCGTGTTCAGCGTGTGGATGCGCGTGTTCGCCTGCGAGTAGTCGCGGCGCAGGTCGAGCACGTGGCGCACGTTGCCCTGATAAACCGCCAGCACGGCGAGCAGCCCGACCGCGACGCCCGCGGCGATGAGCACGCTGCTCCCGAAGCCGCGCCGGCTCCGCTTTCGCTTCGCGCGCCCCTTCGGCGCACGCTTCCCGCTGCGCTTTGCCATGCGCATCCCCCCGCAGCGCAACGTAACGAGCCGCGTGCGACTCGCAGCGGCAGTCGTCACAAATGCTCAGCGCGGAGTCAGCGCGGTGCGCCCAGCAGTCGCGCGATTCGGCCCGCGTACTCGGGCGCGTCCCAGTCGCGCTCCCCGATGTAGCGCGCGACGAGCACGCCCTCGCGATCGATCAGGAAGCTCTCGGGGAAGCGCAGGCTCTGGTAGCGCTGCGCGACTTCCTTCTCGGGATCGAGACCGATCGGGAAGGTGAGGCCGAGGCGCTCGCGGAATCTCTCGACGGGCTCGGCGCTGTCGTCGACCGAGATCGCGACGAGCTCGAAGCCGCGCGGCGCGAGCTGCTCGTAGAGCCGCTGCATCGCCGGCATCTCTTGCTCGCACGGCGCGCACCACGTGGCCCAGAAGTTCACGAGCACGACCTTGCCGCGCAGCTCGGCGAGCGTGAGCTCGCCGCCGCCGAGGCGCGCGACGCGGAAGGGCGGCGCAGGCAGGCCGTCCTCGACCGGCGGCGCCGCGCGCTCGCCCGTCACGACCATCCAGGCTGCCGCGGCGAGCAGCGCGACTCCGAGCACCCAGCGCGCGATGCGCGATGCGTTCACGGCCTCGCCTCGCCGCTGCGCACTACTTGGTGACTGCCGCCTTCTCGGGGGCGGGCCGATCCACCAGCTCGACGATCGAGATGCGCGCGGCGTCGCCGACACGCACGCGCGACTTCATCACGCGCGTGTAGCCGCCCTTGCGAGTGCGGTAGCGCTCCGCGAGCTCGGTGAAGACTTTCTTCTCCACGTCGTCGCGGCGAATCACCGCGGCGGCTTGGCGGCGCGCATGCAGATCGCCGCGTTTGCCGAGCGTGATCATCTGATCCGCGATGCGGCGCAACTCCTTCGCCTTCGCGTCCGTGGTCTCCACCTGCTCGCACTCGAGCAGCGAGGTGACCATGTTGCGAAGCAGCGCGAGCCGGTGCCCGGTCGGGCGGCGCAGCTTTCCTCGACGATTCCCGTGACGCATCGAATCAACCCTCGCGTTCGCGTGCGCGCTGCTCGAGCTCCTTGCGGGAGGGGAAGTTCTCGAGGGTCATACCCAGCGAGAGGCCCATCGAGGCCAGCACTTCCTTGATCTCGTTCAGCGACTTTCGGCCGAAGTTCTTGGTCTTGAGCATCTCGCTCTCGGTGCGCTGCACGAGCTCGCCGATGTAGCGGATGTTGGCGTTCTGCAGGCAGTTCGCCGAGCGCACCGACAGCTCGAGCTCGTCGACCGAGCGGAACAGGTGCGGGTTCAGCGACTCACCGACCTCGTGCGCCTGCGGCGCCGCTTCCGTCGGCTCGTCGAAGTTGATGAAGATCGAGAGCTGGTCCTTCAGGATCTTCGCGCCGAACGCGATCGCGTCGGCGGGCGCGACCGAGCCGTCGGTCCACACCTCGAGGCTGAGGCGGTCGAAGTCCGTCTCGCGGCCGACGCGCGCCGGCGTGACGGTGTAGTTCACGCGGCGCACGGGCGTGAAGATCGAGTCGATCGGGATCGTGCCGATCGGCTGATCCTCGACCTTGTTCTTCTCCGCCGGGCGATAGCCCTTGCCGAGATCGATCGTGCACTCGAGGTCGAACTCGGCGCCGCCGGTGAGCGTCGCGAGCTTGTGATCGGGGTTCATCACCTCGATCGTCGAGTCCTCGGCGGCGAGCTCCGCGGCCGTGACGACCCCGGTTCCGCTGCGGCGGATGCGCACCGTCTTCGGGCCGCCCGCGTTGAGGCGCAGCCGCACTTCCTTGAGGTTCAGGATGATGTCGCTCACGTCTTCGAGCACGCCGGGCACGGTCGAGAACTCGTGCTGGACACCGGCCACGCGCACCGACGTGATCGCGGCGCCTTGCAGCGACGAGAGCAGCACGCGGCGCAGCGAGTTGCCGAGCGTCTGGCCGAAGCCGCGCTCGAGCGGCTCGCAGGCGAAGCGGCCGTAGCGCTCGGACGTCTCCTCGGCTTCCTGCTCGAGGCGGCGCGGGCGGATCAGCTGTCGCCAATTGCGAGCGATCAGTTCTTGCTGCATGCGAAGTTCCCCCTAATCAGTGGGTCAGGCGGATCGTGCCCCTCGATCTCGACGAGATCGCGCGGGCGGTTAGCGCGAGTAGAGCTCGACGATCAGCTGCTCTTCGATCGGCATCGTCACGTCTTCGCGGACCGGGAGCGCCTTCACCGTGCCGGTGAAGCTCTCCTTCTCGATCTCGAGCCAGCCCGGAACCGCGCGGCTCTCGAGCGCCTCGAGCGCGCCGACGATGCGCGCGATCTGCCGCGAGCTCTCGCGCAGCACGATCTTGTTGTTGGGCCGCACGATGAACGACGGGATCGTGACGGTGCGGCCGTTCACGGCGAAGTGGCCGTGCTGCACGAGCTGGCGCGCTTCGGCGCGCGAGGTCGCGAAGCCGAGCCGGAACACCACGTTGTCCAGCCGGCGCTCGAGCAGCTGCAGCAGGTTTTCACCCGCGCGGCCCTTCATGCGCGAGGCCTTGGCCATCGTGCCGGAGAACTGCTGCTCGAGCAGTCCGTACATGCGCTTCACCTTCTGCTTCTCGCGCAGCTGCACGCCGTACTCGGTGAGGCGCGGCTTGTTCTGGCCGTGCTGACCGGGCGCGTACTGGCGCTTGTCGACCGAGCATTTGTCGCTGAAGCAGCGGTCGCCCTTCAGGAAGAGCTTCGTGCCTTCGCGGCGGCAGAGCCGGCAGGCGGGACCTGTGTAACGAGCCATCGCTTACCTCAGACGCGGCGCCGCTTGGGCGGGCGGCAGCCGTTGTGCGGAATGGGAGTGACGTCCTTGATCATGTTGATGCGCATGCCGGCGGCTTGAAGCGCGCGGAGTGCGGACTCGCGACCGCCGCCCGGGCCCTTCACGAACACCGAGAGCGCGCGCACGCCGTGCTCGGCGGCCTTCTTGCAGCACTCCTCCGCGGCGATCTGCGCGGCGTACGGCGTCGACTTGCGCGAGCCCTTGAAGCCGTGCGCGCCGGCGCTCGCCCAGGCGAGCGTGTTCCCGACCGGATCGGTGATCGTGACGATCGTGTTGTTGAACGTCGACTGAATGTGGGCGACGCCCGCCGCGACGTTCTTCTTGACCTTCTTCTTGCCAGCTTTCGGCTGCATGAATCCTCTACTTCTTGGCCGGGGCTTGCTTCTTGCCCGCGACCGTCTTGCGCGGGCCCTTGCGGGTTCGCGCGTTCGTGTGCGTGCGCTGGCCGCGCACCGGCAAACCGCGGCGATGGCGCAGCCCGCGGTAGCAGCCGATGTCCATCAGCAGCTTCACGTTGCCCTGCACCTCGCGGCGCAGATCGCCCTCGACCTGATACTCGCGCTCGAGCAGCTCGCGGATGCGCACGAGCTCGTCCTCGCGCAGATGATCCGTGCGCGTGGCCATGTCGATGTCTGCGCGCTGGCAGATCTGGCGCGCGGTCGTGTTGCCGACGCCGTAGATGTAAGTGAGTGCGGTTCCGATCTGCTTGTTGCGCGGCAGATCGACGCCTGCGATGCGTGCCATGAGTTACCCCTGTCGCTGCTTGTGCTTCGGGTTTTCGCAGAGAATGCGGACGACGCCGCGGCGCCGGACGACCCGGCACTTCTCACACATCTTCTTGACCGATGCTCGAACCTTCATGTCGAATCCTTTGCGAGCTCCGCTCGGCTTCGCCTCGCTGCGCGCGCCCTGCGGCGCTCGCGCGCCGCTGGGTCGCTTGCGGCTTCCCGAGCCGCATTCGGTCGATGCTCTGCCTTGCTTCTCGAACTCCTGACTTCGTTCAATCCAGCGCGTGCCGAATGCGCTTGGCCACTTCCTCGACGCTGCCTTCGCCGTCGACCCTCGCGAGCACGCCGCGCCCACCGTAATAAGCGATCAGCGGCGCCGTGCTCTCCCTGTACACCTGCATGCGCGTGCGGATCGTCCCCTCGTTGTCGTCGCTGCGGCCTTCGATGCGCGCGCGGTTCAGCAGCCGCTTCACGAGCTCGTCTTCGTCGACCTCGAGCGAGATGCAGCGCTCGAGCGAGACACCGAGCACCGGCAGCATCTTGTCGAGCGCATCCGCCTGCGCGGCCGTGCGCGGAAAGCCGTCGAGGATGAAGCCCTTCTTCGCGTCCGGCTGGCCGAGCCGCTGCTCCGCCACGCCGATCACCACCTCGTCCGGCACCAGCTTGCCCGCGTCCATGAAGGACTTCGCGCGCTTGCCGACATCGCTTCCCGCAGCGACCGCGGCGCGCAACATATCGCCTGTAGAAATTTGGGGAATCCCCAGGCGCTGGGCGACCAGCTGAGCCTGCGTGCCCTTCCCGGCGCCGGGCGGGCCCAGCAGCAACAGACGGCGCGCGCTCATCGGTTGAACCGCCCGCGCATGCGCACGCCCTGCACGAAGCCCTGGTACTGGTGCGAGAGCAGGTGGGCCTCGATCGCGGCGAGCAGGTCCTTGCTCACGCCGACGACGATCAGCAGCGCCGTGCCGCCGAAGTAGAACGGCAGGCCCATGTACGTCGAGAGCACGACGGGCAGGATGCAGATCGCCGAGATGTAGATCGCGCCCACGAGCGTGAGGCGCGAGAGCACGCCGTCGATGTACTTCGAGGTCTGCTGGCCGGGGCGCACGCCCGGAATTGCCCCGCCCTGGCGCTTCAGGTTCTCCGCCACGTCGTCAGGGTTGATCACGATCGCGGTGTAGAAGAACGCGAAGAACACGATCAGCGCGACGTAGACGCCGTTGTAGACCCAGCCGCCCGCGTTCAGGTAGTCCTGGATGAAGCGCATGATCGTGGCGCCGACGCCCTGATCGCTCGCCGAGGTGTTCGAGAACTGCGCGATCGTGCTCGGGAACACGAGGAGGCTCGACGCGAAGATCGGCGGGATCACGCCGGCGGTGTTCACGCGCAGCGGGAAGTAGGTGAGGCCGCCCTGCGTCATCTGGCGGCCGACCACGCGGCGCGCGTGCTGGATCGGGATGCGGCGCTGGCCGCTCTCGACGAAGAACACGGCGCCGATCACGAGCACGATCAGGCCGAGCACGAACAGCGCCGAAATCAGATTCAGCTGCTCGGTGTTGATCAGCTCCCACACCTGCGCGATCGCGCCCGGGATGCTCACCACGATGCCGGAGAAGATCACCATCGAGATGCCGTTGCCGATGCCGCGCTCGGTGATTTGCTCGCCGAGCCACATGATGAAGGCCGTGCCCGTCGTGAGCGTGATGATCGTGAGCGCGTAGAAGCCGAATCCGGGGTTCACGACGGCGCCCGTTCCGAACGATCCGGTCTCGAGTGCGCGCGCCATCATCGCGCTCTGGAACAACGCCAGCACGATCGTCGCGTAGCGCGTGTAGCCGGTGATCTTCTTCTGGCCCTGCTCGCCTTCCTTCTTCAGCGCCTCGAGCTGCGGCACCACGACGGTGAGCAGTTGCAGAATGATCGAGGCGCTGATGTAGGGCATGATGCCCAGCGTGAAGATCGAGAGGCTCTCGAGCGCGCCGCCCGAGAACACGTTGAAGAGGCCGAAGACGCCGCCGCCCTGCGTCTCGAAGTACTGACGCACGACGTCGGGGTCGACCCCCGGCGTCGCGATCTTGGCGCCGACGCGATACACGAGCAGCATTCCGAGCGTGAACCAAATGCGGCTCATCAGCTCCGGAATGCGCGCGATGTTGGCGGCGCCTCCGATCACGCCACGATCTCCACGCTGCCGCCGGCGCCCTGCACCTTGGCGATCGCGCTCTCGCTGGCGCGGTGCACCTTCAGCTTGAGCCCCTGCGGCGCGTCGCCTTCGCCGAGCAACTTCACCTGCGTCGCGCTGCGGCGCACGAGGCCCTTCGCGATCAGCGCGGCGAGGTCGATCTCGGCGCCCGCGGCGAAGCCCTCGAGCGCGCCGAGGTTCACCGTCTCGTACGGCTTGCGGTGCACGTTCGTGAAGCCGCGCTTGGGCAGGCGGCGCACGAGCGGCATCTGACCGCCTTCGAAGTAGTTCGGCGTCTCGTTGCCGCGCGAGTTCTTGCCCTGGCCCTTGCCGCCGCGGCCCGCGCTCTTCTGCAGGCCCGTGCCCGAGCCGCGCGCAGCGCGCTTGCGCTTCTGCCGCGCGCCGGGGCGCGGAGCGAGCTGATTCAGCATCGCCTTACTCCTCCACCTTCACGAGGTGCGTGACGGCGCGAATCATCCCGCGCACCGCGGGCGAATCCTCGAGCTTCGCGCTCTGCTGCGGCTTGCCGAGCCCGAGCCCGCGCAGCGTCGCCTGCTGCTTCTTCCCGTAGTGCGCGCCGGAGCGCACCTGCTTCACGGTGATCTTCTTGCTCATCGCGCGAGCTCCGCGCGGCGCATCTCCGGATCGCGCAGCTCGCGCAGGGCCGCGAGCGTCGCGTTCACCACGTTGTGCGGATTGCTCGTGCCGAGCGCCTTCGAGAGCACGTCGCGCACGCCGGCCGACTCGACGACGGCGCGCACGCCGCCGCCCGCGATCACGCCGGTGCCCGAGGACGCCGGCTTCAGCAGCACCTGCCCGGCGCCGAACTGCCCGAGCACCTCGTGCGGAATCGTCCCGTTCAGCAGCGGCACGCGCATCAGATTCTTGCGCGCGCGCTCGACGCCCTTGCGGATCGCCTCGGGCACTTCGCCCGCCTTGCCGAGCCCGACGCCAACGACGCCGTTGCCGTCGCCCACCACCACCAGCGCGCTGAAGCTGAAGCGGCGTCCGCCCTTCACCACCTTCGCGACGCGGTTGATGTGGACCACGCGGTCGTTCAGCTCATAATCATTGGCATTGAGCTTGTCGCTCATCTTGTTCCCTCGATGCTGCTTAGAACTGGAGGCCGGCTTCGCGCGCCGCGTCCGCGAGCGCCTTCACGCGCCCGTGGTAGAGGAAGCCGTTGCGGTTGAAGACGACGGCCTCGACTCCGTGCTTCTTCGCCGCGGCGGCGATCGCCGCGCCGACGCGCTTGGCCGCCTCGACGTTGCCCGTGTAGCCCTCGGCGAGGCCTTCCTGCAGCGTCGACGCGGTCGCGAGCGTCTTGCCGTTCACGTCGACCAGCTGCGCGTACATGTGCTTGGCGCTGCGGAAGATCGTGACGCGCGGGCGATCGGTGTTCGCGAGCGAGCGCTGCACGCGCGCTCGGCGCGCGATGCGCGAGGCTCGCTTCGCGTTGTGGATTTTGCGCTTCATGAGACGGTTCCCCTAATGCCTGATCAGCCGGCCGCGGCCTTGCCGACCTTGCGGCGCACGTGCTCGTCGACGTAGCGGATGCCCTTGCCCTTGTATGGCTCCGGCGGCTTCACCTCGCGTACGTTCGACGCGAACTGGCCCACGGTGTGCCGGTTGGCGCCTTCGATCTTGATCTTGTTTTCCGCGACCGAGACCTTGAGGCCTTCCGGAATCGCCATCTCGACCGGGTGCGAGAAGCCCACGGTGAGGTTCAGGCTCTTGCCCTTCACCTCGGCGCGGAAGCCCGTGCCCTGGATCTCGAGCTCGCGCGTGAAGCCCATCGTCACGCCCGTGACCATGTTCTGCACCGTGGCGCGCACGAGCCCGTGCAGCGCGCGCGTCGGCGGCAGATCGTCGGGGCACCCGAACTTCACCTCGCCGCCCGCGACCTCGACCTTCACGCGCGCGTGCAGCGTTTCCTTGAGGGTGCCCTTCGGCCCCTTCACTTCGATCACGCCGTCCTTGTGGGCGATCGTGACGCCCGACGGAATCGCGACCGCTTTTCGACCCACGCGAGACATGACTACAAGCCTTTCGCGAGCTCTGCTCGCCTCTGTTCTCTTGCCTCGTCGCTCACGAGCCGCCCGGCTCGCTGCGCGCGACCTACGCGCTGCGCGCGTTGGATCGCTTGCTTACCAAACCTCGCAGAGCAGCTCGCCGCCGACGCGCTGCTCGCGCGCCGCGGCGTCGGAAAGCACGCCCTTGTTCGTGGAGATCACCGCCGTGCCGAGGCCGCTGCGCACGCGCGGAATCTCTTCCGCGCTCACGTAGACGCGGCGGCTCGGCTTCGAGACGCGGCGCATGCCGTCGATCACGCTCTTGCCGTCGCGGCCGAAGCGCAGCTTGATCTCGAGCACCGGGCGGCCGTCCTTCGCAGCGACGCCGACGGACTCGAGGTAGCCGGCGTCGGCGAGCACGCGCGCGACGGCGAGCTTCAGCTTCGACGAAGGCACCTGCAGCGACGGATGGCGCGCCTGACCCGCATTGCGGATCCGCGCGAGCATGTCAGAAATGGGATCAGTCATTAGGGAAAACTCCTCCGCTCACGCCCGGCGGAACGGCATGCCGAGGTGCGCCAGCAGCGCCTTCGCCTCGGCGTCGGTCTTGGCCGTCGTGCACACGGTCACGTTCATGCCGACGATCTTCTCGACTTTGTCGAACTCGACTTCCGGGAAGATGATCTGCTCGCGCAGGCCCAGCGTGTAGTTGCCGCGCCCGTCGAAGCCCTTCGCCGGCGTACCGCGGAAGTCGCGCACGCGGGGGAGAGCGACGTTCACGAGCCGGTCGAAGAACTCCCACATGCGCGCGCCGCGCAGCGTGACCATGCAGCCGATCGGGAGGCCAGCGCGCAGCTTGAAGTTGGCGATCGCCTTCTTCGACTTGCGCACGAGCGGCTTCTGACCGGTGATGGCCGCGAGCTCTTCCGTCGCCTTCTCCATCAGCTTCGGGTTCGCGACCGCTTCGCCGAGGCCGATGTTCACGACGATCTTCGAGAGATTCGGCACCTGATGCGGGTTCCCGTACGAGAACTCGGTGCGGAGCTTCGGCGCCACCTCTTTGCGGTAGCGCTCTTGAATGCGCGGGGCGGCCATTAGAGGACCTCCGGCGCGAGCGAGATGATCTTCATGAACTTCTGCGCGCGCAGCTCGCGCGCGACCGGCCCGAAGATGCGCGTGCCGATCGGCTCGCGGTTGTTGTCGATCAGCACGGCCGCGTTGTCGTCGAACTTGATGTAGGAGCCGTCGGGGCGCGACACGCTGCGGCGCGTGCGCACGACGACGGCTTTCTTCACCTCGCCCTTCTTCACGCGCGCGTTCGGGATCGCGTCCTTGATCGTCACGACGATCACGTCGCCGATCGACGCGTAGCGGCGGTGCGTGCCGCCGAGCACCCGGATGCACGCGACTTTGCGCGCGCCCGAGTTGTCGGCGACTTCCAGCTCAGTCTCTTGTTGAATCATCGCCGCTTACCCCTGCGCCCGGCGCGCCTTCTCGAGCGTCTCCGCCACCTTCCAGCGCTTGCGCTTGGAAAGCGGGCGATGCTCGACGATGCGAACGCGGTCACCCACGGCGCACTCGTTCGACTCGTCGTGCGCCATGAAGCGGGCGTAGCGACGCACGTACTTGGAGTACGTCGTGTCCTGCACCAGCCGCTCCACGGAGACGACCACGGTCTTGTCCATCTTGTCGCTGACGACGACTCCATCCAGAGTTCGCCGCCGTCCTCGTTCGCTCACTGGTTCGCTCCACGCTTTTCGCGCAGCACGGTTTCCACTCTCGCGATGTCGCGCCGCAGCGTGCGCAGCATCGCGTGGTTCTCGAGCTGTCCCGTCGCCTTCTTCATGCGCGCATTCCACAGCTGGTCGCGCAGCTCGCGGCCCTTGGTCGCGAGCTCCGCTTCAGCGAGATCGCGCAGCTCCTTCGCCTTCATGACGCCAGCTCCTCGCGAGTCACGACGCGCGTCGGGATCGAGAGCTTGTGCTGCGCGAGCCGGAACGCCTCGCGCGCGATCTCGATCGACACGCCTTCCATTTCGTAGAGCATGCGGCCGGGCCGCACGACGCAGACCCACTCTTCCGGGTTGCCCTTGCCCTTACCCATGCGGGTTTCGGCTGGCTTCTTCGAGATGGGCTTGTCAGGGAAAATCCGGATCCAGATCTTCCCGCCACGCTTGATGTGGCGGGTCATCGCGATACGAGCCGCTTCGATCTGGCGCGCGGTGAGGCGGCCGCGATCGAGGGCCTGCAGACCGAACTCGCCGAACGCGACGGTGTTGCCGCGGTAGGCGAAGCCGCGCATGCGGCCCTTCATCTGCTTGCGGTACTTGGTTCGTTTGGGCTGAAGCATCGCCGCTTACCTCTGCGCCTCTTCGCGATTGCGGAGCGCGAGCGGTCCGGAGCGAAGCTCCTTGTCCGTGACGTCGCCCTTGAAGATCCAGCACTTCACGCCGATCGCGCCGTAGGTCGTCTTCGCTTCCGCGAGGCCGAACTCGATGTCGGCGCGCAGCGTGTGCAGCGGCACGCGTCCTTCCGCGTAGCGCTCGCGGCGGCTCATCTCCGAGCCGCCGAGCCGGCCGCTGCACTCGACGCGAATGCCCTTCGCACCGAACTTCATCGTCGACATCATCGACTTCTTCATCGCGCGGCGGAAGGCGACGCGTCGCTCGAGCTGCATCGCGATCGACTCGGCGACCAGCTGCGCGTC
Source organism: Deltaproteobacteria bacterium (assembly GCA_016875395.1). Taxonomy (NCBI): domain Bacteria; kingdom Pseudomonadati; phylum Myxococcota; class Myxococcia; species Deltaproteobacteria bacterium. Next base: position 75,524 of record VGRF01000020.1, read on the forward strand.
GAGCTCCGCCTTCCGGATCTCTTTGATGTTGATGAAGATCTCGTGCGGCGTGATCTTCGCGAGCTCTCCGCGCAGCACGTCGACTTCCGCGCCGCGCTTGCCGATCAGGATGCCCGGCCGCGCGGTGTGGATGTTGATCACGCACTTCTCGCCGGTCCGCTCGATGACGACCTTCGAGATGCCCGCGTGATACAGCTTCGCCTTGATGTGCTTGCGCAGCTTGAAGTCTTCGATGACCTGGTCCTGGTAGCGGCGCTCGTCGAACCAGTTCGACTTCCAGCCATAGAGCGTGCCCAGGCGGAATCCGTAGGGATGGACTTTTTGTCCCACGTCTATCGCTCCTCGAGTTCCACGGTGATGTGCGACGTGCTCTTCCGAATCCAGTTCGCGCGGCCCTGCGCGCGCGAGCGCACGCCCTTCCGGCTCGGGCCTTCGTCCACGAAGATTCGGGCGATCACGAGATTGTCGACGTCGATGCCGGCCTTCTCGCGATCGTTCTTCACGTCCGCGTTGGCGACGGCCGACTTCACGAGCTTGCGCATGGGGCGCGCGACGCGCTTGTCCGAAAGCGCGAGCAGGTTCAGCGCCGCCTCGACCTGCTTGCCTCGGATCTGATCCGCGACGAGCCGCGCCTTGCGCGCGCTCACCTGCAGATTTCGCAGCGTGGCGTTCACGGTGGTCATGCGGGCTTCACCGCCTTCGCCACCAGCGTGTGGCCCGTGAACTTGCGCGTCGGCGCGAACTCACCGAGCCGGTGGCCGACCATGTTCTCCGTCACGTAGACGGGCATGAACAGCTTGCCGTTGTGGACGTGGAACGTGAGCCCCACGAAGTCGGGCGTGATCATGGAACGCCGCGACCAGGTCTTGATCACCTGCTTCGAGCCGGATGCAGTCGCGCGCGTGACCTTGCGCTGCAGGCTCGGGTCCACGAACGGCCCCTTCTTGACGGAGCGGGCCATTCTCACTTCCTCCGCTTCACGATGAGCTTGTCGGACGCCTTCTTCACGCGAGTCTTGTGACCCTTCGTGGGCACGCCCCAAGGCGTGCACGGGTGGCGTCCACCGGATGACTTGCCTTCGCCGCCGCCCATCGGGTGGTCGACGGGGTTCATGGCGACGCCGCGCACGCTGGGCTTCTTGCCCTTCCAGCGCGTGCGGCCCGCCTTGCCGACGCTGATGTTCTCGTGGTCGAGGTTGCCTACTTGACCGATCGTCGCGACGCAGCGCGCGAGGATCATGCGGTTCTCGCCGCTCGGCATGCGCAGCTGCGCGTAGTCGCCTTCGCGCGCCATCAGCTGCGCGCCGGTGCCGGCGGAGCGCACGAGCTGTGCGCCCTTGCCGGGCTTCATCTCGACGGCGTGGATCACGCTGCCGATCGGAATGTTCGAGAGCGGCAGCGTGTTTCCGGGGCGGATCTCGGCGGTCGGGCCGGACATCACTTCGTCGCCGACCGAGAGGCCGAGCGGCGCGAGGATGTATCGCTTCTCGCCGTCCTTGTAGTTGAGGAGCGCGATGTACGCCGAGCGATTCGGGTCGTACTCGATCGCCGCGACCTTCGCCGGAATGCCGTTCTTGTTACGGACGAAGTCGATCTGGCGATACAGGCGCTTGTGACCGCCCCCGCGCTGCCAGCTCGTGATGTGGCCGTGCGCGTTGCGTCCGCCCGTCTTCTGCTTGCGGCCCGAAACGAGCGATCGCTCGGGGCGCTTCTTCGAGATGTCCGAGAAGTCGACCACGCTCATCTGGCGTCGACCCGCGGACGTCGGCTTGTAGATCTTCACCGGCACACTAGACCCCTTCGAAGAACTCGATCTTCTGACCCTCGGCCAGAACGACGATGGCTTTCTTCCACGCGCGGCGAGCGCCGACGAAGCGGCCCATGCGCTTCTTCTTCGCCGGCGGCGTCGACGTGCGAACGCGCAGCACGTTCACCTTGAACAGCTCCTCGACCGCGCGCTTGACGTCGTGCTTCGAGGCGCCCGGATCGACCGCCAGCGTCACCGCGTTCACGGTCTCGCGAGCGACGGTGCTCTTCTCCGTCACGACCGGGCGCAGGATCACGTCGTGAATCTGCATGACTACTCCCCCGCCTCGCCTTTGGTGCTCCGCGAGCCTGCGGCTCGCTGCGCGCGGCCCTCGGCCGCTTGCCCGAGGCGAGCGCCGAGCGCTGCGAGCGCGTCCTTCGCGATCACGAGCTTCTCGTGGCGCAGGACGTCGTACACGTTGAGTCCCTCGGCGCGAATCACGTCGACGCCGGGGAGATTGCGCAGCGAGCGCTCGAGCTGAGGCTGCGCCGAAGCCGTCACGAGCAGCACCGACTTGTCGGCCACGCCGAGCGCGGCGAGCAGCGCCTTGCCGGCCTTGGTCTTGTACTCCGCGAGCGCGAGCGCGTCCGCGATCACGACCGCGCCTTCCTTGTTACGGAGCGAGAGCGCCGACACCAGCGCGGCGCTGCGCATCTTCTTGGTCAGCTTGTGCTCGTAGTCGCGCGGCGTGGGGCCGAACACGACGCCGCCGCCCGACCACTGGGGCGCGCGAATCGTGCCCTGGCGCGCGCGGCCCGTGCCCTTCTGCTTCCACGGCTTGATGCCGCCGCCCGAAACCGCGGCGCGGTTCTTGGTGGCGTGCGTGCCCGCGCGGCGGCGCGTCAGCTGGCGACGCACTTCGGCGTGGAACAAGTGATTGCGGATTCGGCTCTCGAACAGGGCCGGGTCGAGATCGACCGTGCCGGCCTTGCCGCCGCTCGCTGCGATGATGTTCACGGTAGCCATAACAACTCCAGATCCGGCCAGCGGCTCAGATCTTGATCTCCACGTCCACGCCCGCCGCGAGCTGGAGCTTCATCAGTGCGTCCACCGTCTGCGGCGTCGGATCGAGGATGTCGATCAGGCGCTTGTGCGTGCGGATCTCGAACTGCTCGCGGGACTTCTTGTCGATGTGCGGACCACGCAGCACGGTGAAGCGATTGATCGAGGTCGGCAGCGGGATCGGCCCCGCCACGCGCGCGCCGGTGCGGGCCGCCGTGTCCACGATCTCGCCGACGCTCTGGTCGAGGAGCTTGTGGTCGTAGGCCTTCATCCGGATTCGGATCTTTTGTGCTGCTAGTTCCGTCGCCATGGATTCGCTCCGCGCGTGCGCGCTTCGGACCTGATTACTCGACGATCTCGGCCACGACGCCGGAGCCGACGGTGCGTCCACCCTCGCGGATGGCGAAGCGCTGCTCCTTGTCCATCGCCACGGGGGTGATCAGCTCCACCGTGATCTCCACGTTGTCGCCCG
>VGRF01000021.1 GCA_016875395.1 Deltaproteobacteria bacterium
CACAGCTCGTCGGGAATCCGCCAGCCCCGGTGAGCCTTCCCTCGTGCAGACACTTCACCCCCGGTCGCCAGTCGGAGGGTCACGGCTTGTCAATCATTAACACCCTGGGCGGTTTTCGGATAGGCTCTAAGGAGTTCGCTGCCATTGATGAGAACACTCATCGCGTTCGCGTCGATTGCGAAACGACGCGTCATGGAAGACAGGAATTGGTCTCCCGAGATGCTCCGTCGATGCTTTAGGCCGGAGAGCCTTATCCGCGTCCCGTGAGCGAGCGGTTTCCCGGTGATCGGATCCGTGACCGGATCGTCCGAACTAGAAGCCTCGACGACGTAATCCTTGTCGGGCGTCAGCTTTCTGATCGCGTCGTAGTCGAGGCGGAAGTGAGTCACAGAGTTGCAGCTCAACGTCGAGCACTCGAGAATTCTCGCCGTCCCGAACGCCGCGAGTTTCCCGATTCCCTTGCGCCCGTGAACGAGCCGTCCACCGCGGGATTTCACACCGGAGACGAGGCGACGCTTCCTGCCGACGACCAAATAGGCGTCTTGCGCTTCGTCCCGTGTCATCCCGTGACCGTTGTCCGTTACAACGATCTGGCTCCCGGGCGACCACTCTTCCGTGAGTGGAATCTCGACCCAGACCTTCGTGGCGTCTGCGTCCCAGGCGTTCGAGATGAGTTCCGCCACCGTGGCAGTCACGCTCGGATAAAGTTGCGCTCCTAGTTGCTCAACTAGGGACCCGCCGAACTTCAGCACCAAAGGGTCCACGGTTACTCCTTCGGAAGAAGTGTGGACGCTATCCGGCCGAGACTCTCGGCCAAGCGCACTGGCAGTGCATTCCCGATTTGCCGCTCGATCGACCCGTGCGAGCCCACAAACTTGTAGTCAGGCGGAAACGATTGCAGGAGAGCGGCTTCGCGCAGACTGATACCCCTGTGCTGTTCCGGATGGACAAAGGTCCCGCACGCCGGTGTCGTACATCGGCTAGTCAAGGTTGGGGCTGGCGCGTCCCACTTCATGCGTCCGTATGCACTAGTGGCGGTGCGGCGCCCAAGGCGCTCATGGCAGGCAAGGACGAACTCATCTGGTAGATCGAACCGATTTCCGCCGACGGGAATGCGTGAAATCCGAGCGAGCGTGTTCGCGGCTGGGGTCCGAAACCGCGCTGCGGCGTCACTTTGCGAAGCGAGAGGCAAGAGAGCGAACGCCCCTCGTACGGTCTTTGCACCCTCATCGACGCGGAGCCCTGCCGCTGCGGCGACAAGCGAAGTCGGAAGCGATGCCCTTGGAATACCGCGGACTCCGAGGATCACCAGCCGACGGCGCTTTTGGGGGACACCGAAGTCGTTCGCATTGATGACATACTCCCGCACGCCGTAGCCCAGGGCGCGGGCCTTCCGCAGAACGTCCGCGAGTCGCTGGTCTCGCAGCAGGCCCACAACGTTCTCAACGACGAAGACCCTTGGCCTCAGGCCGCGAATGAAGCGCCAGACTTCAAGAACGAGATCATTCCGAGCGTCGGCGGAGTCGCGAGTGCCCAACGACGAGAAGCCTTGGCAGGGTGGGCACGCCTTCAGCAGCGAGAGCTCGCCGCTTCGCAATCGGAGTTCGTCAAGAAGTGCTTCGATCTGGACTCTTCGAATGTCCTGGACGAAAACTCGTACCTCCGGGTGGTTGGCTGAGAATGACCTCGCGGCGTCACCATCGAGTTCAACTGCCGCGAGCACGTCATACCCAGCACGCTTGAGCCCGGTTGTCGCACCCCCGGCACCCGCGAACAGATCGATCGAGGTGGGTCGGGTGGCCGCGCGCTTTGCTGTTGCTCGTACGAACGCCTGCCGGAACTTGACCATGGCGGAATGATTGCCTCGTTGCTTCGAGCCTTGCGAGCTAGAAATTCCCCTTCATGCCCACCTCCCCCCGCATCGCCGTCGTCGACTACGGCGCCGGCAATCTGCGCAGCGTCGCGAAGGCGCTGGAGCGCTCGGCGCTTGCGGTGGAGGTGACTTCCGACGCGGCGGCGCTCGCGCACTACGACGCGATCGTGCTGCCGGGCGTGGGCGCGTTCGCGGATGCGATGGCGAGCCTGCGCGCCAAGGGGATCGGCGACGCGGTCGCGGCGGCGATCGCGCGCGGCACGCCGTATCTCGGGCTGTGCCTCGGCCTCCAGTTGTTGTTCGAGTCGAGCGACGAGCACGGCATGACTGCGGGCCTCGGCGTGCTGCGCGGGCGCGTCGAGCGCTTTCCGGCGAATCACGCGCTGCACGTGCCGCACATCGGGTGGAACCAGGTGCGCTGGTGCGGCACGCATCCCGTAGTGGCGAAGCTGCCGCGCGCGGACGCGTACTACTACGTGCACTCGTATCGCGTAGTGGGCGCGGACGCGGCGAACGTGGCGGGCGTGACCGACTACGGCGGCGAGTTCACCTGCGCGGTCGCGCGCGGCAACGTGTTCGCGGTGCAGTTCCATCCCGAGAAGAGCCAAGGCGCGGGGAAGCGCGTGCTCGACGCGTTCGCGGCGTGGGTGCGCGGATGACGCGCGCGCTCGCGCTGCTGCTCGCCGCACTCTTCGCGACCGCGTGCACCGAGACGGTCGCGACGCAGGCGCGGCCCGCGCTCGCGGAGCTCGCGGCGCCGATTCGGCGCGTGGCGGTGATTCCACTCGCGGTGTCGCCGCTCGTTCGTCAGGAGGCGCGCGGGACGGAGCCTCGCGTCGCGGCGCAGTTGGTGTCGCGCTACGTGGCGGAGGCGCTCGCGGCGCGCGGCGTCGAGGTGATCGCGCCCGAGGACGTGGCGGCGACGCTCAGCGGGGCGAACGCTTCGCGGCGCGCCGCCGAGGTGCTCGCAGAGAAGCACGGCGCGGATGCCGTGTTGTTAGGCGACGTGACGCGTTGGGAAGAGCGCGAGGGCGAGGCGTTCGGCGCGATGCACGCGGCGGCGGTCGGCTTTCGCGTCACGCTGCAGAGCGCGCCGAGCGGGCAGGCGCTCTGGAGCGCGGAGTTCGACGAGCGCCAGCAGCCGCTCGGCGACAACGTGCTGCGCGCAGGCCAGTACCCCGGCGGCGGCACGCGCTGGCTCACCGCCGAGGAGCTCGCGCGCTGGGGCGCGCAGGAGACGGTGCGCGCGCTGCCGCTCGAGCCCGTGCGGCGCACGCGATGACGCGCTTCGAGCTGATCCCCGCGATCGACTTGTTAGGCGGGAAGTGCGTGCGCCTCACGCAGGGCGACTACGCCGCGGCGACCGAGTACGACGCGGATCCGGGCGCAGTCGCCGCGCGCTTCGCGGCGCATCGCATTCAGCGCCTGCACGTCGTCGACCTCGACGGCGCGAAGCGCGGCGAGCCCGTGAACACGCACGCGGTGCGCGCGATTCTCGCCGCGACGCGCGGCATTCCACTCGAGCTTGGCGGCGGCATTCGCACGCTCGCGGGCGTCGAGACCTGGCTCGGCCTCGGCGTCGAGCGCGCGATCCTCGGCACCGCTGCGCTGCGCGATCCCGCGCTCGTGCGCGATGCCGCGAAGCGCTTCCCGGGGCGCGTGGGCGTCGGCATCGACGCGCGCGGCGGCAAGGTCGCCGTGCAGGGCTGGCTCGAGACGAGCGAGACCGATGCCCTGACGCTTGCGCGCCAGTTCGAGGACGCCGGCGTCGCGGCGATCGTCTACACCGACATCGCGCGCGACGGCACCGGCACGGGCGTGAACCTCGCGGAGACCGTCGCGCTCGCGCGCGCGATCTCGATCCCGGTGATCGCGTCGGGCGGCGTCGGCTCCCTCGACGACGTGCGGGCCGCGCGCGCGAGTGGCGTCGCGGGCCTGATCGTTGGGCGCGCGCTCTACACCGGCGCAGTCGACCTCGCGGCCGCGATGGAGATCGCATGCTCCTGAAGCGCATCATTCCCTGCCTCGACGTCGATCGCGGGCGCGTGGTGAAGGGCGTGCAGTACGTCGACCACGTCGACGCGGGCGACCCGGTCGAAGTGGCTCGGCTCTACGACGAGCAGGAAGCGGACGAGATCACGTTCCTCGACATCAGCGCGAGCCACGAGGGGCGGCGCACGCTGTTCGACGTGGTGGCGCGCACGGCCGAGACGGTGTTCATGCCGCTGTGCGTCGGGGGCGGCGTGCGCTCGGTGCAAGACATCCGCGACCTGCTGAACGCCGGCGCGGACAAGACCTCGATCAATTCGGCGGCACTCGACAATCCTGATCTCGTCGCCGAGGCGGCGCTGAAGATCGGCAGCGCGAACCTCGTGGTGGCGATCGACGCGAAGCGCATCACCGACCCCGAGGCGTTCGCGGCGCGCGCGGCCGAGCGCGCGAGAACGCACGGCGACCGCACGACCGCGCAGCCTCGCTTCGAGGCGTTCACGCACGGCGGGCGTCGCGCGACGGGCGTCGACGCGGTGGCGTGGGCGCGGCGCATGGCCGCACTGGGCGGCGGCGAGATCCTGCTGACGAGCATGGACCGCGACGGCACCAAGGCCGGCTACGACCTCGAGTTGACGCGCGCGGTGGCGGACGCGGTGCCGATCCCGGTGATCGCGTCGGGCGGCGGCGGCACCCCCGAATCGCTCGCAGCCGCGCTGAGCGACCGCCCTGACGGCGGCCACGCCCAGGCGGCGCTCGCCGCTTCGATCTTCCATTTCAAGGAGCAGACCGTCGGCTCGGTGAAGCGCCGGCTGCTCGACCTCGGGATTCCGGTGCGGGCGCCTTCGACCGGAAGCGAAGGCGGCTGACCCGTTTGTTTCGCGCGCAAGTCAAGGTTTTTCTCGCCAACGCGTTGACGCTGCGAAAAATCGTGCGCTAGCTTGCTTCGCCCGCGCCCATGGCCCCGAACCCCTCGAATTCACTCACTTTTTCGCCTGCCCGCACGCTTTTGCTCGGGGTCCTTCGCACCAGTTTTTTCGCCACCACCGCCAGGACTGCGCCACTTCCGCAGCGATCCCGGGGTGAGGCGTTCGTCGTGACGGGCGGCGCGGTCAACGATTTGCTGCGCGCGAGCGCTGCCTAACAAGCTCAGGAGGGCGAATGCCCATCGTCAAAGTTCGCGACAACGAGCCGTTCGAAGTCGCGATGAAGCGTTTCAAGAAGACCGTGGAGAAGGCGGGCGTGCTCACCGAGCTGCGCCGCCGCGAGTACTTCGACAAGCCGAGCGTGCGCCGCAAGAAGAAGGAAGCCGCGGCACGCAAGCGAGCGCTGAAGAAGGCAAAGCGGATGGCGCGCTAGGAGCACGGGCTCCGAGCGAGACCACCGGGGGCTAGCGCGATGAGCCGAATCCCCGACGACACGCTGAATGCGATTCGCGATCGGGTCGACATCGTCGACCTGATCGGTCGCCACGTCGGGCTGAAGAAAGCCGGCCGCACGTGGAAGGGCCTGTGCCCGTTCCACGGCGAGAAGACGCCGTCGTTCGTCGTGAGCCCCGACCGCGGCACGTACCACTGCTTCGGCTGCGGCGAAGGCGGCAACGTGTTCGGCTTCTTGATGAAGCACGACGGCATGACCTTCCCCGAAGCCGCGCGCTCGCTCGCCGCGGAGGTGGGCATCGAGGTGCCCGAGCTCGGCGGCGGCCCCGAGCGCGGCGTGCTCGACGAGATCTATCGCGCGAACAAGGCGGCGCGCGCGTTCTATCAGGCCGAGCTGCGCGGCCCGCGCGGCGCCGCGGCGCGCGAGTACGTGGCGAAGCGCGGGCTCACGGAAGAAGACCTCGCGCGCTACGGGATCGGCTACGCGCCCGAGTCGTGGGACGCGCTGGTCAACGTGATGCGGCGCGAGAAGATCGCGCCCGAGGCGGCGGAGCGCGCGGGGCTGATTCGCGCGCGCGAGCGCGGCGGCGGCCACTACGACTTGTTACGGAATCGCCTCGTGTTCCCGATCGAAGACGCGCGCGGCCGGACGATCGGCTTCGGCGGGCGCGCGCTCGCGAAGGACCAAGAGCCGAAGTACCTGAACACGCCCGAGAGCCCCGTCTACCGCAAGCGCGAGGCGTTCTACGGCCTCCCCTCGGCGCTCGAGTCGCTGCGCACGCGCGAGCGCGCGGTGATCGTCGAGGGCTACTTCGACCGCATCGCGATGGATCGCGCGGGCGTCGGCGAAGCTCTCGCGACCTGCGGCACCGCGCTCAGCGAGGATCACGCGCGCGCGCTGCGCCGCCGCGTGCGCGACGTCGTGATGTTCTTCGACGGCGACGAAGCCGGACAGCGCGCGATGCTGCGCTCGCTCGAGATGCTCTTGCCGCAGGGCCTGCGCATCTCCGCGGCGACGATTCCGGGCGGCCTCGATCCAGACGAGTTCCTCGCCGAGCACGGCGCCGAGGCGCTGCAAAAGCTGGTGGACGACGCCGAGTCGGCGATTCGCCTCGCGATGCGCCGCGCCGTCACGCCGGGAATCGCATCGCCGCAGCAGGTCTCGGCCGCCGTCGGCGCGATGGTTCCCATCCTTGCGCTCATCCCCGATCCAGCCGAGCGCGGCGAGTGGACGCGACTGCTCGCGATCACGACGAACGCCCAACGCAGCGACGTCGACGAGTCGATTCGCATTCAGCGCAAGGCCGCCTCGATGGGGCGCGACTCGGAGGAGGCGCCGGCCGTGCCGCCGCGCAAGCTCACTGCCGCCGAGCGCCACTTCTGCGACGCGCTGCGCATCCTCGTCGACCACCCCGCATCCGCGCGACTCGTTACTGGCGATCAGCTCGCGGGCCTCGTCTCCGACGAAACGCTGCGCTCCCTCGCGTTCGCGGTGCACCGCGTGTCGCTCGCGGGGCGAAGCCCGAGCGAGCTCGTCGACGCGCTCGAGGGCGATGCGCGCGGCCGCTTCCTCGCGCTGGTGAGCGAAGCGCGGCCCGATCTCGAGGACGAGGCGAAGGCCGAGCGCATCTTCCGCGACGAGCTCGTGTGGCTCGCGCGCGAGCAGCAACGCGAACGTTCCCGTGCGCTGACCCAGAGCGTGATCCTGGGCAGCACCCCCACCGAAGACCTGATCACCCTGAAGCAGCGCGAGCTCGAACAGCGCCGCGCTGCGCGAGGATTGCCGCCGGGCTGAGTCGCCCGCACCCGTTTCCTAACAACTCGCAGCCGCAGCCATCGTAGGAGCGCCCCCCCCCCATGACCTCGACGGTTCCCCCGCGCCGCACGACCCCGCACAAGAACGGCCATGCCGAGCACGCCAGCGGGCTCGCGAGCCCGCCGCCCGCGACCGCAGGCGCACGCGGCCGCACCGCCGTGCAGATCCACAGCGCCGAGCGCGCGCAGACGGTGCAGCGCCTGCTCGCCCTCGGTCGCCGCAAGGGCTACGTGACGGTGCAGGAGCTGACGGGCGCGTTCCCCGGCGAGCCGCTCTCGCAGCAGCAGCTCGACGAGGTGATGCAGGTCTTCGGCGAGAACGACATCCACGTCGTCTCGTCGCCGAGCCAGGCCGCGCGGATGCGCGAGTCGCGCTCCGCCGCGCAGGCCGACGAGGGCGGCAGCAACGACCCGGTGCGCATCTACCTGCGCGAGATGGGGCAGGTGTCGCTGCTCACGCGCGAGGGCGAAGTCGCGCTCGCGCAGCGCATCGAGGCGGGCGAGCACCGCATGCTCTACGCCGCGCTCGGCACGCCGCTCGGCATGCGCACCTTCCTCGCGATGGCCGACGAGCTGCGCCGCGGCCAGCACGAGCCCAAGTACATGCTCGCCGGGCTCGACATCGAGGAAGAGGACGGCGCGACCGAGGATCCCGAGCTGCGCAAGCAAGCGTTCATCGAAGCCGTCACGCAGGTGAAGCGGCTCACCGGCGAGACCGCGAAGCGCGAGGCGGCCCTCAACAACTCGCGCACCGGCGCAGAGGCGCGCGCGCGCATCGAGGACGAGCTGCGCGCGCTCTACAAGCAGATGGTCGATCTCTTCATCGCGCAGCGCGTCGTGAAGGCACGCTTCACCGACGTGAGCAATCGCGTGCGCGAGGTCGCGGACCAGGCGCTGCAACACGAGCAGGCCGCGAACAAGGCGGCGCGCGCGCTTGGCGTGAAGACCGCCGAGCTGCGCGAGCTCGCGCCCCTCTCGCGCAAGAAGAGCCGTATCGCGCGCGAGGCGCTCGTGCGCCTGGGCGGCGACGAGGCGAGGATCGCCGACGTCGAGGCGAGCGTCTCCGCGATCGACGCGCTGCTCCACGAGATCGAGAGCGACGCCAAGATGAGCCTCGCGCAGCTGCGCCGCGCGGTGCACGAGCACGCCGATGCGAGGGAGGAGGCGCACCGCGCGAAGTGCGAGCTCACCGAGGCGAACCTGCGCCTCGTGATCTCGATCGCGAAGAAGTACACGAACCGCGGCTTGTTGTTCCTCGACCTGATCCAGGAGGGCAACATCGGCCTGATGCGCGCCGTCGAGAAGTTCGAATGGCGCCGCGGCTACAAGTTCTCGACCTACGCCACCTGGTGGATCCGCCAGGCGATCACGCGCGCGCTCGCGGACCAAGCGCGCACGATCCGCATCCCGGTGCACATGATCGAAACGATCAACAAGATCGGCCGCGCCACGCGCAGCCTCGTGCAGGTGTTGGGCCGCGTGCCCACGCCGGAAGAGCTCGCCGAGAATCTGCTGATGCCGCTCGAGAAGGTGCGGATGGTGCTGAAGATCGCGAAGGAGCCGATCAGCCTCGAGTCGCCCATCGGCGAGGAGGAGGACTCGAGCCTCGGCGAGATGCTCGAGGACAAGAACGCGGTGAACCCCGCCGACGCGGTGTTTGAGCACAGCCTCACCGATCAGACGAGCCGCGTGCTGGAGACGCTCTCCGAGCGCGAGGCGCGCGTGCTGCGCATGCGCTTCGGCATCGGCGAGGCCGGCAATCGCACGCTCGAAGAAGTCGGCCAAGACTTCGAGGTGACGCGCGAGCGCATCCGCCAGATCGAGGCGAAGGCGCTGCGCAAGCTGCGCCACCCGAGCCGCAGCAAGATGCTGAAGGGCTTCATCGAGAACTGAGCCCGCGCTTCTCGAGCTCGCGGCCGCGCGCCTTGGGTGGTGCGCGGCCGCTTTGCTTTGGCCGCGCGCCGGGCTCGCGCGGGATCCTTGGGTGATCGTCGCGTGGCTGCTTGCAAGGGAGCCGCGCGGGTGGGGCGGGCGCGGGGCGGAGGGTCGCGACTCCGGGCCTCGGCTTGTTGGGTGTGCCGGGTTGGGTGGAGGCGAGCGCGCTGCACTCGGGCACGCTTTCGCGCTCACACCGCGCGCAGTGGCAGCGAGGCGTGCGGCGTGTTTGCCCCGTACCGGCCCTCCGCTGCGACGCCCGTCCGCCCCGCGCCCACCCCACCCGCGCGGCGCGGTGCGCAGTTCTCTGCTTGGGAACCGTGATCTCCGCGGGGTATCGAACCCCGCGGAGATCACTCCCTCAGCGAGGTGTGCGCGATGCGGTGGCTTCGTTGGGTGCTGGGAATCGTCGCTTGCGTTGTCGGACTCCTCTCGCTCGCGCCGCTGGCGCTCTATCTGCACTGCGTGCGCTTCGCGAACACTGAGCTCGCGCCGGCGGAAGCAGAGCAGTTTCCGCGCGCCGCGCTGGAGCTGATGGCCAGCGACTGCGGATGCGACGTGATCGAGCCGATGACGGCGCTGAACCCATACACGTACTTTTCGCGGGGGATCGAGGGCGACTGCAGTGAGCGGATCTCGAGCCGCGCTGCTCGGCTGATGGTTCCGAGGAACATCTGGCAGCTCCGCTACACGGCGACTTGGATCTCGGCGACGATCTGGGTCTCGCGGCACTGGACGACCGAGGAGGCGCTCGCGACGGGTCTCGCGCGCGCTCACTTCTCGCCGGACTCGCCCGGCCTCGAAGCGGCTGCCCAGCTCTACTTCGCGCGGAGGTCGAACGATCTCACGCGCGAGGAGATCGCGCAGCTCATCGCGACGAGTCGATCGCTGACCCGCTTCAACCCGTGGTGCGAGCCCACGCGAAACCGCGCTCGCGCGAACCACCTGCTCGGCCGCGACGAAGACTCCCCGATCGAATCACGCCTCGCGCCGGCTCCAGCCGGCTACTGCGCGAGATGACGAGAGCGATCGCGGTCTCGCTCAGTGATGAAACAGCCTCAGCTTCGTGTGCACGAGCGCGATGCCGTACTCGCGGCAGGCGTCCTCGACATCCTTGTCTCGCGTCGAGCCGCCGGGCTCAGCGATGAAGCTGACGCCGTGTTTCGAGGCGTGATCGATGTTGTCGCGGAACGGGATGAAGCCGTCGCTCACGAGCGAGACGCCGCTGAGTCGCTTGATCCACTCGCGCCGCTCGTCGTCGCGTAGCGGACCCTGGGGCGCGTCGAGCGCGTCGCGCAGCGCGGCTTCCTCGAAGCGCGTGAGGTCGCCCTCGATGTATCGCACGCGCCAGTTGATGCGATCTTGCTTCTTCACGCCCTTCTTGAAGCGCAGGCCGAGCACCTTCGGGTGCGTGCCGAGCCACCAGAGGTCGGCCTTTGCGCCGGCGAGCTTGGTGCAGTCCACGCGCGACTGCTGACCCGCGCCGATGCCGATCATCTGGCCGCCGAGCGCGTAGCCGACCGAGTTCGACTGCGTGTACTTGATCGCGACCAGCCCTAACAAGAGATCGCGCCGCGCCTCGGGCGTGAGCTCGCCGCACACCACTTCCTTCAGCTCCGCCTCGCTCACCTGCCAGTCGTTGCGGTCCTGCACCATCTCCATGCCGAACACTTCGCGGCGCTCGCGCTGCGGCGCGCGGTAGGCGTCGTCGGCCTCGATCACGATGAACGCGCCGTTCTTCTTCTGCTTCAGGACTTCGAGCGCCGCCGGCTCGAAGCCGGGCGCGACGATGCCGTCGGAAACGACGCCCTTCAGGAACTCCGCGGTCGCGACGTCGACGACGTCCGAGAGCGCGGCGAAATCGCCGAACGAGCACTTCGGATCCGCGCCGCGCGCGCGCACGTAGGCGAGCGCCGCGGGCGTGAGCTCCTTGCCTTCCACCTCGTACGCCTTCGCCAGCTCGGGCGAGAGCGGCACCGCGACGGCCGCGCCCGCTGGCGAGACGTGCTTGAACGACGCGGCAGCCGGGAGACCCGTCGCGATCTTCGCTTCGCGCACGAGCTGCCACGCGTTCAGCGCATCGAGGAAGTTGATGTAGCTCGGCGTCCCGCTGAGCACGCGAATCGGCGCGCGGCTCGGATCGAGCGGCTCGATCGTCGCGTGGGCCTGATGCGGGTTGTTGCCGTACTTGAGCTTCACTGCCTCACCCCCCAAAACGAACCGGCGCACTCAGAGTTGACTCCGCTCGCCTTCAACTCGCTGCGCGCTTCGCTCGGCGCGCCGGTCCCTAACACTTGGCTGGATGGATCAGGCAAAGCCCGGCGGCGTCACCTTCTCGAGCCAGCTCTTTACGTCGCCCGTGTAGCCGACCGCCTGCTGGCGCTCGCGAACTTTGCGCTGGATCGCGTCGAGCGTGCTCTGCGACGGCGCCGCGGCCTTGCCGATCGCGGCGGCGATCTTCGCGGCCTGCTCGCTCACCGCGGTGTTGCCTGCGAGCGCGGCCTCGGCTTGATGCCCGTCGCCGCTCACGCCGAGGTACGACTCGAGCGCCGCGTCGTACACCTCCGAGGCGTGCTTGCGCGAGGCCACGATGTTGCCTTTGCCCGTAACGACATTGCCGACGCTGAACAGGCTCGGGTAGCCGTCGATGCGGCCGATGTCCCAGTCGGCGAATGCGAACAGCTCGCCCTTCATCGGCAGCCCCTGGATCGGCTCCGGGATCGAGCCGATCGAGCTGATCACGTAGGGCCCGCGCCGCTCGTAGATCTCGTCCGTGTTCACGAGCTTCGTGCCCTCGAACTTCGTGCGCCGCAGCTTGAGACCCACGACGCGCCCGTTCTCGACCACGAGCGCCTCCGGCGCCGAGAGCGGCTCGACCTTGAAGCCGTACTTCTCCTGCGCCTTCTCGAGCAGGCGCTTCCGCGCGCCGAGGATCTTCTCCTTGCGCTTCTCGTCCGCGTCGTCCGGGATCTCGGCGAGCGGCATGTCCTCGGGCCGGCGGCGGTAAAAGAGCGTGCAGCCCGTGAGCCCTAATTCCTGCCACTTGATGCCGTGCTTTTCGAGGCTCTTCGGGATGCCCTTCACCTCGAGCTCGATCATGTCCTGCTGGATGCCGCGCGCGCGCAGCTTCGCGCGCGTGGTCTCGAGCATGTGCACCTTCGCGACGTCGATCGAGGCGAGCCCGCCGCCCACGATCAGCGCGCCGTCCGCGGGCTCGTACTGCTCGCCCGCGTAGCCCTGCTCCTCGAAGTGGTTGAACCAGATGATGAACGGGTTCTGGTAGATGAGGCCCTTGCCGACGTACTGCTCGGCGCCGTCGACCGGCAGCGGGCGATCGCGCCACGCACCGTTCGCGAGGATCACCGCCGAGAAGCCCCACTCACGCGCGATCGCCTCCCACGCGATGTCGCGGCCGATCTTGGTGTTCGGGACGTACGCCACGTTCGCGTGCCCGAGCTTCTCCGCGATCGTCTCGTACTCCTTGTGCCGCAGGCCCTCGTGCCAGCGCGGCAGGCCGTCCTCGATCTTTCCGAACGGGCGCGGGTTCATCTCGAAAACGACGACGTGGTGGCCCGCCTCGGTGAGGCGGCTGGCCACCTCGGCGCCGGCGGTGGCGCCCCCGATCACGGCGACGATGTGCTGCGAAGAATTGGGCGTGCTCATAGGTGCGGCATTGTGGCCAAGCGGCGCGCGCGGAGAAAGGGCTGGATGACTCGGCACCGACGGGCGCAGAATGCGCGGGCGCCAGGAGGTTCACGATGAAGGGTTTCGGCTCTCGTGTTCTCGCGCAGTCGCTTGCGTTCGCCCTGCTCGCCGCGCTTGCGTGCACCGGCTCGGGCCCCGGCACCGCACCGGCAACGGCCACGAGCACCGCTTCGGGAGCGCCGAGCGATGCGCCGCCGCTGCTCGAGCTCGGCGCGCACTCGTTCCCGATCTCGTCGAAGGTCGCCCGCGCTCGGTCGTACTTCGACCAGGGCCTCGCCAACACGTACGGCTTCAACCACGCCAAGGCGATCCGCGATTTCGCGTACGCCGCGAAGCTCGATCCGCAGTGCGCGATCTGCTCCTGGGGCGTCGCCCTCGCGCACGGGCCGAACATCAACGTGCCGATGGACACCGAGAACGCGAAAGCGGCGTGGGGCGCGCTACAGGAAGCGCAGGCGCGCGCCGCGAATGCGAACGCGCTCGAGCGCGATCTGATCGACGCGCTCGCGAAGCGCTATGCCGCCGACGCGCCGGCGGACCGCGCCGCGCTCGATCGCGCTTACGCGGACGCGATGATCGCGCTGCGCGAGAAGCATCCCGACAACGTGGACGTCGCCGTGCTCGCGGCCGAGGCGATCATGGACCTCATGCCGTGGAACTACTGGGACGAGAAGCTCGCGCCGCGCGAGCTCACGCCGAAGGTGGTCGAGTATCTCGAGTTCGCGATGCAGCGCTCGCCCGATCACGTCGGCGCGCTGCACTACTGGATCCATCTGCAGGAGCTGCCCGCGCCCGAGAAGGCCGAGGCCGCGGCGGATCGCTTGCTGCCGCTCGCGCCGGACGCCGGGCATCTCGTGCACATGCCGAGCCACATCTACTACCGCGTCGGGCGCTTCCAGGATGCGGTGCTCTCGAACGTCAGGGGCGCGAAGTCCGACGAGTCGCTGTTCGCGCTGTGCTTCCCTAACAACTACCCCATCTACAGCGCGCTCTACTACCCGCACAACGTGCACTTCCTCACGGTCTCGGCAGCGGCGCAGGGCGACA
Organism: Deltaproteobacteria bacterium; assembly: GCA_016875395.1. NCBI lineage: Bacteria > Pseudomonadati > Myxococcota > Myxococcia > Deltaproteobacteria bacterium. The sequence continues at coordinate 13,744 of VGRF01000021.1, forward strand.
GCGCGATGGCGCTCGCGGAGGCGCGCCGGCTCGCGATGGTTTCCGAGGACAAGGTCGCGATCTTCCCGCCGGTCGAGGACTTCCTCACGTATCCGCTGCTGATGATGGTGCGCTTCGGCAAGTGGGACGCCGTGCTGGCCGAGCCCGCGCCGCCGGAGGGGCGCATCTATCAGGGCGGCATCTGGCGCTTCGCGCGCGGCATGGCGTTCGCGCGGCAAGGGAAGCATGCCGAGGCAGCCGCGGAGCTCGAGGCGCTGCGCGCGATTGCGGCAGACCCGAAGGCCGCGGCGCTCAGCGCGAACGGCGGCACCACGAACACCGCCGTACTGCTCTCGGTCGCGGCGGATCAGCTCGACGGCGAGCTCGCCGCGGCGAAGGGTGACACTGTGGACGCGATCGCCGCGCTCGAAGCCGCCGTCGAGCGCCAAGACGGCATCCGCTACACCGAGCCGCCGCCGTGGTTCATGCCCACGCGCCAGGCATTAGGGGCGGTGCTGCTGCAAGCCGGCCGCGCAGCGGAAGCCGAGGCGGTGTACCGCGAGGACTTGAAGCACTACCCGAAGAATGGCTGGTCGCTCTACGGCCTCGCGCAGGCGCTGAGCTCGCAAGGCAAGCGCGACGAAGCGGCATGGGCGGAGCAAGGCTTCGCGCAGGCGTGGAAACACGCGGACGTGAAGCTCGCGGCGTCGAGGTTCTGAGAGCACGCTGCGGTCAGAGACTCCGCACCCGCGGCTCCGGTTCGCTTCCATAACAACTGAGGAACTTCTCCGCGCGCACGGGCGTCCGTGCTGCAAATCGCGGAAGGAGTCTCCTTGCAATCCGCCTCGTGGTTCAGCTCGCTCCAGCGCTCTCAGGGCCTGCGTCTGCTCGTGCTCGGCTTTCTCGCACTGCTCTTGTTGATCCCCGTCGGCATGGTGCGCGGCGTCATCTACGAACGGCAGGCGCGGCGCGACGAAGCCGTGCAAGGCGTGGCGCAGAGCTGGGGCGGCGCGCAGCGCATCGCCGGGCCGCGGCTCGTGGTGCCGTTCATCGTGCGCTGGCGCGAGCCGCTCGCAGACGGGAAGAGCATCGAGCGCGAGCGACACGATGTCGCCGTGTTTCTCCCGAAAGCGCTCGACGTGAACGGTGTGCTCGACAGCGAAACGCTGCATCGCGGCATCTTCGACGTGCCGGTGTATCGAGCGCAGCTCGCGCTCACTGGCGAGTTCGAAGCGCCGGACTTCGCGCCGCTCGGCGTCACGCCCAGCGAAGTGCTGTGGGATCGCGCGGAGCTCGTCGTGGACGTGAGCGAGGTGCGCGCGATCGACGAGATCGCGCTCACGTGGGAGAAGACGCCGCGCGCCTTCGAGGCTGGCGGTGGACGCGCGCTGCCCGCAGCGAATGCCGTGCACGTCCCGCTCGGCGCGCCCGCCGCTCTCGGTGGCAAGTTCGCGGTCACGCTGAACGCGCGTGGCAGCACGGCGCTCGCCGTCGTTCCGCTGGGCGCCACGACGAGCGCGAAGCTCTCGTCGACTTGGCGCTCGCCGAGCTTCGTGGGCGCGTGGCTGCCCGCGGAGCGCGAGATCGACGCGAGTGGATTTCGCGCGAGCTGGGTCGTGTCGTCGCTCGGCCGCGGCTTCCCGCAGAGCTGGCTCGCGGAAGATGAGCCCGTGCGTGGTGTGCAGGTGAGCGCCCCCGCAGTCGACGCGGGCTTCGCGGAGCCCGCCGCCGCGGTGCACGCCGACGCCGTCGACTTCGGCGTGCGCCTGCTCTCGCCCGTCGACGCGTATCGCATGGCGGAGCGCAGCGCGAAGTATGCGGTGCTCTTCATCGCGCTCACGTTCGCGACGCTCTGGCTCTTCGAGGTGCTCGCCGCCGCGCCGCTGCACTCGGTGCAGTACTTGTTAGTGGGCGCCGCGCTGTGCCTGTTCTTCCTGCTCGAGATTTCGCTCGCCGAGCACGTCGGCTTCGGCCTCGCCTACGCGCTCGCGAGCGGCGGCATCGTCGGTCTGATCGGCGGCTGCGCCTGGGCGGTGCTGCGCAGCGCCGGCCGCGCGGGCGTGGTGGGCGCCGTCGTCACCACGCTCTACGCCTACCTGTTCGTCGTGCTCACGAACGAGGACTACGCGCTGCTCGCCGGCGCGCTCGGCCTCTTCGCTGCGCTCGCGGCCGTGATGTGGCTGACCCGGCGCGTGGATTGGCGCGACGTGGGCGCGAAGGAGCCCCTCGCACCGGCCGCGAGCTGACCTCGACGATCACCGGCGCGTGGCCTAAACAGCCGCGCGCCCGCACGACGCGCGGCTAACACGGAGACGACATGGCAACGAGCAAGAACAAGCAGAAGCGCGTCCGCCACAAGCGCGCGGTGCAGCGCAAGCATCGCGCCGAGCGCCAGAAGGCCGCGAAGAAGGCGGAGAAGGCGTCGCGCCGCTAGCTGCGACCCGCTTCCAACTGAGAAGCGCCCGCGAAGTGAAACTCGCGGGCGCTTCGCTTTTGTGGCCGACTCAGCTCCCGCGAGCCGCCTTCGCCAGCCGCTCTCGCGCGAGCCTCTTCACCGCCTCGTCCTCGACCTCGAAGCCCGCTCGCGGGGTGAGCGAAGCGACGCGCTCGAGAATTGCGTGCGCCTCGCCGGCGCGCGCGGGCGCGAGATCCTGCAGCGTCATCGCGAGCAGCACCTGATTGCCCGGGTGCTGCGGCGCGATCGCGAGCGCGCGTTCCGCCGCGGGCAGGGCGAGCTTGCGATCCACCCAGCTCGTGAGCAGCGGCACGCGCGGCAGGATCGTGTGCATGCGCGCCCACAGCCGGTAGGGACCGCCGTCGTAGGCGTTCGGCGCGAGGTCGATCGCGACGCGCGTGTAGCGATCGAGGCGATCGGTGACGCCGCCACGCACGGCGTCGAGCAGGCCCGTCTTCTCGCTCCACGCGCCCACCGCGACCGCGCTCCAGAAGTAGAGCTCGCCGGCATCCTGCGCAGCCACGCCCGCGCGCGCGAGCTGGGCGCGGCGCGCCTGTGGCGACAGCGCGTCGAGCCGCGCTGCGCCGACGCGGCTCGTCAGCCGCGCGAGCGCGTCCTCGCCGCGCGCCATCGCGCGCGCGAACACCTCGCGCTGCGCGCGCTCGCCGTGGGTCGCTAACTCGCCCAAGTAGTGGAGCGCGCGCACCTCGCGCCAGCGCAGCGCGATGTCGTCGGGCGCGGCCTTGGCCGCGGTCTCGGCGGCGCGCACCGCGAAGCGTGCGGCCTCGAGGGCCGCGTGTTCGCCGCTACGGCCTTCGCTGCGCAGCGCGTAGGCGGCGTCCACTGCGACGAGATCCGCGGCGAGCGCGCTGCTCGCAAGGAGCAACGCGCCCAGGGCTGCGAGCGCTCGGCGCCTGAGTCGGGTCATGCGACCGGAATCGGCTGCGGGCAGCGAGGACTGAAGCGCGCTTTACGACTTCGAGACGATCTCGCCGCGCCGCGCGTCCGTGTACCCGTCCTTCTCGGTGTAGGCGAGCGCGCCGCCGATCACGACGGAGTCGATGCCCACCGCAGGGCGCGTCCAGCGCATGCCGCCGCTCGGGAGATCGTGCACCGCGACCTCGGGGCCGCGATCGATCGTGTCCTGGTCGAACACCACCACGTCGGCGGCATAGCCGGGCCGTAACAACCCGCGCTGGCCGAGGCCCCAGATCGCGACGGGGTCCGAAGTGATCTTCTTCACCGCGTCCTCGAGCCGCAGCGCCTTCGCCTCGCGCACGAACTTCGAGAACAGGTACCCCGTGTCGCCGTAGGTCGCGAAGGCGCCGATGTGCGCGCCGCCGTCGCCCGCGCCGATCTGCACGAGCGGATGCGCGAGCATCTCGCCCACTTCCTTCACGTTGCGGTGGCCCACGTGAATGCGGCCGAACCAGGTGTGGAGGTCGTCGGCGAGCGCGAGGTCGATCATCGCCTCGGCCGTGCCCGTGCCGCGCTCGGCCGCGACTTCGCCGAGCGTGCGGCCCTCGTACTGCTTGGCGTGATTGCTCTGGCGCACGATGGTGTAGCCGAAGTCGCGGCGGAACGCAGCCGGCACGTTCGGATTCGGCGACGCCTCGGCGACCGCCTTCGCGCGCGTCGCGGGATCCTTGAACGCCGCGATCTTCGCGGCGCGATCGGGCAAGAGCGAGATCTGGTACCAGGTCGGCATCGCGAGATAGATCAGGCTGCGCGTGCCGAGCGTGAAGCTGATGTCGATCGGCCGCGTTTGCACCTGCGGCCACACGCGCGCCCCGCGCGCCCATTGCTCTTCCACGCGACCGAGCACGCGCGGAACCATGTCCGGGAACGCCTCGTTGTGGAAGAGCGGCGAGAGCGTGGTGGTGATGCCGTGCTTCAGCGAGAGCTCCGCGAGCTGGTCGACGCGCGCGATGGTGAGCTCGGTGTCGTAGAACTCGTGAACGATCTGCAGGATCTTGTTATGGCGCGCGAGCACCTTGCAGAGCGCGTCGAGCTCCGACGCGTGGCCCCAGCGGCTCGGCACGGGCTTCAAGCTCTCGTCGATGTCGACGAACGAGGTGCTGAGGCCGACGGCGCCGCCGACCAGCGACTCGTCGAGCACGCGGCACATCGCGGCGATCTCGTCGGCGGTGGCGACGCGCGACTGCGCCGCGTCGCCCATCACGAACATGCGGATCACGCTGTGACCCGCGAGCGGCGCCACGTGAATGCCGAGCCCCTTCTTAGTGAGGTACTCGGTCCACGAGGGGAAGCTCTCGCCCCACGCCCAGTCGACGCCCACGCCGAAGTCCTCAGCGGGCATCTCCTCGATCTGGCGGAACATCTTGATGAAGGCGTCGCGCTGACCCGCGCGCAGCGGCGCGAGCGAGAGCGAGCAGTTGCCGGGCACGATCGCCGTCACGCCGTGCTCGACCGAGGGCTGCGCGAAGGGGTCCCAGCAGAGCTGCGCGTCGAAGTGCGTGTGCGGGTCGATGAAGCCCGGCGCCACCACCCGGCCGCGCGCATCGATCGCGCGCGCGTTCGTCGCGCCGACGTTCCCCACCGCGACGATCTTGCCGTTCGCGATGCCGACATCACCGCGGAAACCGGGCATCCCCGAGCCGTCGACGACGAGGCCGTTCTTGATGACGAGATCGAGCATGCGAATTCTCCTGATGCGTGTGGATTCGAACGCCGCGATGCCGAGCGAGTCAGGCTCCGTTCGGAGTCGGAGCGGGCAAGGCGGGCGCCAAGATATCCCAGGGTTTCCCGACCAAATCCTCGATGCGCAGCACGCCTGCAGCCTCGAGCACGGGCTCCGCGGCCTCTTCGTCGAGCCGCACGCGCGCGCTGGCGCCATTCGCGTAGGCGACCACCACGACGAGCTCCGCGCGCCCGTCGTGCCCGGCCGAGAGCACGGCCTCGGTGATGCGCGGCGACGCCTCGGCCACCTGGGTCACGCCCGGGGCGCGAGCGGGGGCTCGAGGTAGACGACATCGCTGCCGAGCAGCGAGCCGGGCGGGAGGTTGCCGAGGGGGCGAATCGCGAGGTGCAGGTTCCAGCTCGTGAGCTGCCGGATCGCATCGTCGGGCGGGAGGGTCGGGAGCTCGCGGGCCGCGACCGAGGCGAGCGTGTCGCCGGGCTGCGGGCTGGTCCAGCGGCGCTGGTGGGAGAGGGAGGAGGAGGCGGTCATGAGGATGGGAGCTTCGCGCAGGCGCGCGGAGCGGGGCAAGCGCAGCTCGTGTGCGACCCTCGCCCGATGCCGCTCGTCGACCTCAGCCACACGATCCGCGACGGGCTCGTCACGTACCCCGGCCTCCCGGCGCCGCGCATCTCGGACCATCTCTCGCGCGCTGCTTCCCGCGAGCGCTACGCGGCGGGCACCGAGTTCCACATCGCGAAGATCGAGCTGGTCGCGAACACCGGCACCTACCTCGACGCGCCCTCGCATCGCTGGGCGGATGGCGCGGATCTCTCGGGCGTCGCGCTCGAGAAGCTGGCGGAGCTGCCGGCCCTCGTGGTCGACCTGCCGCCGGGCGCGCGCGCGATCACCGCGCGCGATCTGCCGAGCGGCGTGCGCGGCTGCGCGGTGCTGCTGCGCACGGGCTGGAGCGCGCACTTCGGGACGCCGCGCTACTTCGAGCCGCACCCGCACCTCAGCGCGGACGGCGCGGAGGCGCTCGTGTCCGGCGACGCCGCGCTGGTCGGCATCGACTCGCTCAACATCGACGACATCGCGGGCGGTGAGCGCCCCGTCCACTCGCTGCTCCTGCGCGCCGGCATTCCCATCGTCGAGCACCTGACGAACCTCGCGGCGCTTCCCGCGAGCGGCTTTCGCTTTTTCGCGCTGCCGCCCAAGATCGCCGGGATGGGCACCTTCCCCGTGCGCGCGTTCGCCGCTTTGCCGTGATGCAAACCGAATCCTGGCCTCGCGTGTCCAACGCAAGCTCGCCGCTCCGGAGCTGATCTCGCTTGAACCTGCGCTGCGCCCTAATCACTCTCGCGAGCCTCCCCCTCGCGGGCTGCCTCGTCGGGCCCGACTTCGAGCCGCCGCCGAGCGCTGCACCGGACGCGTGGCGCGCGCCGCTCGCGAGCGGGCTCAGCAGCGACGCGCCCGCGGACGACGAGATCGCGCGCTGGTGGGAGGCGCTCGGCGATCCGCTGCTCGTGGAGCTGGAGCAGCGCGCGGCGGCGGCGAACCGCGACATCGCCTCCGCGCAGGCGCGTCTGCGCGAGGCGCGCGCGCAGGAGCGGCGCGCGTGCCGGGCTCTTCCCGACGAGCCGCGGCACTGCCACCGCGTCGCAATCCGACGGCAGCGGTGCGCTTTCGGCCGGCATCGACCTCGGCTCGCGCGAGCTCTACGACGTGAGCTTCGACGCGAGCTGGGAGATCGATCTGTTCGGAGGCCTACGCCGCGGGCTCGAAGCCGCGAAGGCCGATCTCGCGGCGAGCGCAGCGAACCTCGCCGGCGTGCGCGTGAGCGTCGCGGCGGAAGTCGCGGATGCGTACGTGACGCTCCGCGCGCAGCAGCGGCGGCTCGCGCTCGCCGAGGAGAACGCGCGCGCGCAGGCGGAGACGCTGGCGCTGACGCGCTGGCGCAGCGACGCCGGCCTGACAACCGAGCTCGACGTCGAGCAGGCGCGCGCGAACCTCGCGCAGACGCGCGCGGCGATCCCGCAGCTGCGCACCGCCGTCGCGCTGAACGAGACGCGCCTCGCTGCGGCGGGTCCGGTGCCCGCGCCGCCGGATCGCATCGCCGTGGGCGTGCCCGCTGCCGCACTCGCGCGCAGACCCGACGTGCGCGCCGCAGAGCGACTGCTCGCCGCGGAGACCGCGCGCATCGGCGTCGCGAAGGCGAGCGCGCTGCCGCGCCTCACGCTCACCGGCTCCGTCGGCGTCGAGTCGCTCGCGACGGGCGACCTCTTCACGAGCGCGGCGAAGGCGACCTCGATGGCCGCCGGCGTCTCGCAGGTTCTGCTCGACTTCGGCCGCGTGAAGGCGCAGATCGACGCGCAGAAGGCCGTGCGCGATCGCGCGCTCGCCGAGCTCGAGGGCACGCTGCTCGGCGCGCTCAAAGAAGTGGAGGACGCGCTCGTGTCGTTCGCGCAGGAAGAGGCGCGGCGCGATGCGCTCGCCGAAGCGGCGGAAGCGGCGCAGCACGCGGCCGCGCTCTCGCGCGATCAGTACGCCGCGGGCCTCGTCGACTTCGAGGCCGTGCTCGCGGCCGAGCGCGCGCTCTTCACGTCGCAGGATCAGCTCGCGGCGAGCGAAGGTGAGTTCGCCGCAAACTTGGTGCGCGTCTACAAAGCGCTGGGCGGCGGCTGGCAGAGCGAGGAGGCGCAGTGAGCGAGGCGAGACAGAACATCGTGCAGCGCGCGCTCGCGGCGCTGCGCACGCCGCGCGGCCTCGGCATCGCAGCGGGCGCGCTCGCGCTGCTGCTCGTGCTGCGCAGCTGCGGCGGCGGCTCGGAGATCGTGTTCGAGACGGAGGAAGTTTCGCGCGGCGATCTGGTCGTGCGCGTGACGGCCACGGGCACGCTCCAGCCCATCAACCAGGTCGACGTCGGCAGCGAGCTCTCCGGCACGATTCGCGACGTGAAGGTGGACTTCAACAGCGTGGTGAAGAAGGGCGACGTGCTCGCGCGGCTCGACACGCAGCGGCTCGAAGCGCAGGTGCTGCAGAGCGAAAGCGCGCTCGCGGCGGCCGAGGCGCGCATCGAGGAAGCGAGCGCGAGCCGGCTCGAAGCCGACGCGCGCCTCGCGCGGCTCGAGCGCGTGCACGAGATGAGCGGCGGCAAGGTGCCGAGCGCGGCCGAGCTCGACGGCGCGCGCGCTTCCGCTGCGCGCGCGAAGGCCGAGGTCGCGAGCGCGAGCGCCGCCGCCAAGCAGGCGCGCGCCACGCTCGACACGCAGCGCACCGATCTCTCGAAGGCAGAGATCCGCTCGCCGATCGACGGCGTGGTGCTGAAGCGCCTCATCGAGCCCGGCCAAACCGTCGCTGCCGCCATGACGACGCCAATCCTGTTTACGCTCGCCGAAGACCTGCGCGCGATGGAGCTGCTCGTCGCGATCGACGAGGCCGACATCTCGAACGTCGCCGAGGGCCAGCGCGCGGACTTCACGGTGGACGCGTGGCCGGGCCGCACGTTCGAGGCCGAGGTGGTGCAGGTGCGCTACGGCGCGGATGCGGCCGAGGGAGTTGTTGCGTACGGAGCGCTCTTGCGCGTCGCGAACCCCGAGCTGCGCCTGCGCCCCGGCATGACCGCGACGGCGGAGATCGTGGTGAAGCGCGTCGACGGGGCGCTGCTCGTGCCAAACGCGGCGCTGCGCTTCAGCCCTCCCGAGATCGAAGACACGAACCTGTTCGAGTCGATGATGTCGCGGCCGTGGTGGAACCGGCCGAAGAACGCGGCGAAGAAGGGCGTCGAGCAAGTCGTGCACCGCGAGAAGAAGGGCGCGCTCGAGCCCGTGGCGATCACGATCGGCTCCACCGATGGCGTTCACACCGAGGTGGTGAAGGGCGAGCTCGCGCCCGGCGACGCGCTGGCCGTCGCCGCGAAGCCGGCGGCGTCGTGAGCGCGCCGCTCGCCGCGTTCGAGCGCGTCGAGAAGACCTACGGCGCGGGCGAGACCGCCGTGCACGCGCTGCGCGGCATCGACCTGCGCATCGAGGCGGGCGAATTCGTGGCGCTGATGGGCCCGAGCGGCTCGGGCAAGTCCACGTGCATGAACCTGCTCGGCTGCCTCGATACGCCGACCGCGGGCACGTACCGCTTCGAGGGCACCGACGTCGGCACGCTCTCGCGCGACGAGCGCGCGCTGCTGCGCCGCCGCGCGATCGGCTTCGTGTTCCAGGGCTTCAACTTGTTGGGTAGAACGAGCGCGCTCGAGAACATCGAGCTGCCGCTCGTGTACCGCGGCACCCCCGCGGAGGAGCGGCGCGCGCAGGCCGAAGCCGCGCTCGCCGCGGTGGGCCTCACCGGCTGGGAGGATCACACCCCCGCGCAGCTGAGCGGGGGCCAGCAGCAACGCGTCGCGATCGCGCGCGCGATCGTGACCACGCCGCCGCTGCTGCTCGCCGACGAGCCCACGGGCAACCTCGACTCCGCGCGCGCGCGCGAAATCATGGAGCTGATCGCGCGGCAGAACCGCGAGCGCGGCATCGCGGTCGTCGTCGTCACGCACGACGCCGCCATCGCGCGCTGGGCCTCGCGCACGATCCACTTCTTCGACGGCGAGATCGCCGAGGCGGAGCCCACCTGATGCAAGCGAAGCGCGCAGCGAGGCGAAGCCGAGCGAAGCTCGAACAGTGGCCTCGGTGTTTGCCGAAGTCGCCGTGTGCGCTGACCGCGCATCCCGATGGAGGAGCGTGATGCTCGGCCCCATGCTGCGCCTCGCGCTCCAGGCGATCCGCCGCAACGTGCTGCGCTCGTCGCTGACGGTGCTCGGCATCGTGATCGGCGTTGCGAGCGTGATCATCATGGTCACGCTCGGCGCCGGCGCGACGCAGCGCGTGACGAACGATCTGCAGAAGCTCGGCACGAACACGCTGATGGTGCGGCCCGGCCAGTCGTTCCACGGCGGCGGCGGTGCGCGCGGCATGGCGGCGATGCTGAAAGTCGAGGACGCCGAGGCGATCGAGCGCGAGATCGCGGGCGTCGCGGCGGTCGCGCCGATGAGCCAGCAGCAGATGCAGGCGATCGCCGGCAGCCAGAACCGCTCGACCAGCGTGATCGGCAGCACCGCGAGCTACCTCGCGGTGCGCAACTGGGCCGTTTCGAGCGGGCGCGCGTTCAGCGACGCAGAGGAACGCGCGGGGAAGGCCGTGTGCTTGTTAGGCGACACGGTGCGCCGCGAGCTGTTCGGCGCGCAGAGCCCGCTCGGGCAGCGCGTTCGGCTCGGGCAGCTCTCGTGCGCGGTGATCGGCGTGCTCGAAGCCAAGGGCGAGAGCGCGTTCGGCAGCGACCAAGACGACTTCGTGCTCGTGCCGCTGCGTTGGTACCACCGCCGCGTGGCCGGCAACACCGACGTGGGCACGATCCACCTCGCGGCGCTGCCGGGCGTGTCCACCTCCACGGTGCAGCGCGACACGGAGCGCCTCATGCGCGAGCGCCGGCGCACCGGAAACGGCGACGACGACTTCTCGGTGCGCGACATGAAGGAGATCGTGAGCGCGTTCACCACGACCACGCGCGTGCTCACGGGGTTGTTAGGGGCGGTGGCCGCCGTGAGCCTGATCGTGGGCGGCATCGGCATCATGAACATCATGCTCGTGAGCGTGACCGAGCGGACGCGCGAGATCGGCATCCGCCTCGCGATCGGCGCACTCGAGCGCGAAGTGCTGACGCAGTTCCTGGTGGAGGCCGTGGTGCTCTCCTCGCTCGGAGGCGTGGTGGGCATCGGCCTCGGCCTCGCCGCCGCGGCGGGCGGCGCCGGCGCACTCGGCGTGCCGTTCGTGCCCGAGCCCTCCGTCGTGCTGCTCGCGTTCGCCTTCAGCGCCGCGATCGGCGTCGCGTTCGGCTACTGGCCCGCGCAACAGGCCGCGCGGCTCGATCCGATCGAGGCGCTGCGGCACGAGTAGAGCGGGGCGCGGTGATCGAACAGGCGAGGTGAGACGTTTCGGCCGGGCCGAAATGTCGCAGGGCTGCAGTGCAGAGCGGCCTGATTGCGGCTCTCGCTCGTCCGGCTCGCCGAGTCGCCCTCGCGCGATCCCCGGCGCCCGCAGCGCGTCGCTCCAGCGGCTCGCGGAACGCGCACTTCGTTGCGCGCGCGCTGCCGCGCGGCGCCGATCTGCGCGTACTCTCCGCACCTCGCGGGCCCTTAGCTCAGCGGTCAGAGCACCCGGCTCATAACCGGAGAGACCCTGGTTCGAATCCAGGAGGGCCCACGCGTAGGCCTGCGGAGTTGTTGGGTCGTTCGCGAAGTCTGAGGTGCCCGCTTGTCGCCATTGCGTGAGTCGGGAAGCCGCGAACAGTGACTCCGCGAACTCGCACGGCGGCATTCGTCGTCGGGCGGATGCGAATGCGCGATCAGCTCTCACGTCCGCGCGTTGTCGATGTCGCCGCCGGCCCCGCGCTCCCCGGCGCGGGCTCCCGAACACCGCGGCCGCTCGGATGTCTAGCGCGTCGACGTACGTGCGGTCTGCGATAGCAATGCCCGAGCCGCGCGCTGCGGGCGATACTCGTCGCCACCCGGAATGCCGCCGAGCAGCTGCTCCAACCGACCGCGCGCCTGCGCCTCGTCGCTGCGACCGCGAGCGAGCCGGAAGAGTTCGGTCGCTGCCGACAACTGATCGACGAGCGCTCCGTGCGCGCCGAGCAACTCCTCGGCCTCGCGAAGCTCGAACTCCGCAGTCGCAACGTCGCCTTGCGCGAGCATCACCATGCCCACCGCGTTGCCGCTCGCGACGAGCGCGCGCACCTGCGCGTGGCCGCGCAGCATGTCGCTGTCTCCACCGACGAAGTAGCCGTTCGGGTGCTCGGTGAACTCGATCGGGCACGGCGCGTGGTACGAAGCCGTGAGCGCGACCGAGCCGTTCGGATAGAGCGGGCACGGGAACACCCACACCGGCGCGCGCGGCATCGTGCCAAGCGCGATCGCCAGCGTGACGAGGAGCGGGGCGACACTGATCGCGATCAACGCCGGCGGATTGCGGCGCAAGCGATCGAGAAAGTCACCGAACCTGTGCGGCTCTCGCTCCGGCTGCTGCTGCTTCACGGGCGCTCTCGGCGTGAGACCCGTCGATGCTATGCGCGCAGCCAGCGCCAAAGATCGTCAAAGTGCGGGGGCCCCGAACTTTGTGACAAGCGCGCTTGCGCCGGTCGGAGCGCGCTTGTTAGGCAAGCACGCTTGCGGAGTGGAGCAGCGGGATCGCACCAACGGACCGAACTCACTCACCGCGCCTGACCGCCCTTTGCCGTGCGCGCGAGCCACGCGTTGAGCGAATCGACGATCTCCTTGGCCGGAGGAAAGCCGCCCTTCGGGAGCGTCACCCACTTCGCCGCGTGCGGCGCGTCGGCGTGGAGCCTGGCGTAGGCCGTTTCGTTTTTGCCAAGCCTCACCACCTCGAAGCGAGCGATCCAATCGCGCGGCAAGACGCGCTCGCTCAGCGGCCAGCGCTTGACGAGGAGTACGCGCTCCGTGGCGCGGATCCGCGGGGACCACGGGGTGAGCTTGACCATCGACCAGAGCGCGGCGCCGAGCACGCAAACCCCGAGGAAGCGGGCTTCGGCCTGGTCGGCGCCCTGCACGGACATCGCCCACGCTCCGAAAGCGACGTACACGAGCACCTCGAACAACGCCTGGCGACGCGCAGGCTTGTACTCGAGCAGCACGCGCGCGCCGGCCTCTCCGTAGGGCATCGGAACCTCGCGGGGCGCGCTCCTCCTCTCTACACCCGCGCCCGCGCGGGAACAAAGGAATTATCAGGCTGCGCCGCGCCCTCATGCCTCGGCGTAGATTGCAGCCATGCGCATGCTCTACCTCGCCGGCCCCGACGTCTTTCTCCAGAACGCGATCGAGATTGGCGCGCGCAAGCGGGCGATCTGCGCGAAGCACGGCTTCGAGGGCCTCTACCCGATCGACCCCGACGTCGAAGCGAGCGCCGACCCGGAAGCGATCTTCCGCGCCAACTGCGCGCACATGCAGCGCGCCGACGCCGGCCTCTTCAACCTCACGCCCTTCCGCGGCCCCAGCGCCGACGCCGGCACGCTCTTCGAGCTCGGCTTCATGTTCGCGCTGGGCAAACCCGTCTACGGCTACGCGAGCCGCGCGGGCGCCTACGCCGCCCGCGTGCGCACTCACTACGGGAAGCTCGCACGCAGCGGCGGGCGGCTGTGGGACCCCAGCGGCCACGCGGTCGAGGACTTCGGCCTGCACGAGAACCTAATGATCGTGCGAGCACTCGCGGCGTCGGAGCGCGAGCTGGTCGTGGTACAAGAGCGAGGAGCGCAGGCGCTCGCGGCGATGCGGGCGTTTGAGAAATGCGTTGCAGCGCTAGCGAGGCGGCGCACGAAGCGCTCTTGAACCGAGGTACCCGTGGCCGACGACGACGCGACCGACAGTGCGCCCCGCTTGCCCGAGGGCCAGTTCAGAATTCTCAAGGTCGAAGACTCGGCCGACCCGCAGAACTTCAACATTGAGCCGAAGCGCGACGGCGATGCTGTTCCGCAGGATCAGGCCGCGTTGAATCATCTCGTCTACAGCACCTGGGGCGTGCTCAAACTGCTCAAGGAACAGGGCGTGTTCCCGGAAGGCCGGCAGCCGAACTACGACGGCCTCGGAGATCGAGCCGACGATCCGCGCAGTGTTCGTCGCTCTGCTGGCGATTGCGGTCGCCCTTCTTCTCGATCAAGGCGCCATCAAGATCTGGCTCGGCGGCACGGACCTCGCGCTCTTCGATCGCAATGCATCGATCGCGGTCCTGCTCGGCATCGTGGCCGGCGTGAGCGAGCGCGCACTTTCGGTGCGCGTGCTGCAGCGCTTTAGCGGGTACGTCGCGAAGTAGCGCTCACCCCTTCACCGGCACCCACACCTCGAGCCCGCCGTTGCCCGTGCGCGGATCGAACGCCTCGTCGTAGCGCTCGAACATCGGCTCGTGCAGCGGCTCGAGCTTCGCCTGCGCGAGGCCGTGCGAGAAGATCGCCGCGCACGTCGCGCCAACGCTCGAAGCGTGGCCGCGGTGCGGCCACACCGCGTAGCTGCGCGCGGGCAGCTCGATGCGCGCGAACTCCTTCGGCTGCGCCGGGAACGCGCGCACCTCCACCGCGCAGGCGTAGGTGAAGTTCACGCCGCTCTCGTCGGAGTCGTACATCACGCCGTAGGTCACGTTCCCGATTTGCTCCGCGATCGCGCCGAGGTGCGGCACGAAGCGATCCCACAGCGTGGGAATGCCGGCGTTGCCTTGGCAGCGCTGCGCAAGGCCGAAGAGCCGCCGCGGCCCGTCGCGCACGATGCGCGGGGCTTCGAGCTTCGAGCTGTTAGGGACGCTCATGCGAAGGGCCTCCTGAAGTGCGAGTCCGTGGGTGCTCTTGCGCGCGCGCACCTGCTCGGGCGTCGTGCCGAACTGCGCGCAGAACGCGCGCGTGAACGCTTCGTGCGAGCCGTAGCCAGCGGCGAGCGCCACATCGAGAATGTTCTCGGCGCCCGCAGCGAGCGCGAGCGCTGCGTGGCTGAGCCTCCGCGCGCGCACGTAGCCGCTGATCGTCTGCGCCACGGTGAGCGAGAACGCGCGCGAGAGGTGGAAGCGCGAGACGCCGGTGGCGAGGGCGATCTCATCGAGCGAGAGCTCGTTCGAGAGATGGCTCTCGATGTACCAGAGCGTGCGCGCCGAGATGCTCACGGGGCGGAATCTAGGAGCGCGGCGCGGAAGGCGGCTTGATCGCGGTTGCGGAAGTGAGGCTTACACGCCCGCGACGACCGTCGGGTGTTGGCGGCCTGGACCCGGCCGGAACGTGCTGCCGCAGCGCCTGCAGCCGAGCGCGTGCGCGATGCCGATGTGCCCGGCTTCGAGCGTCGCCGTGCCGCACGCCGGGCATGGCCTCGCGGGGGTCTCCGGAAACGACGCGAAGTGCGAGATTCCGCTCCCGCGCCGCTCCACCGCCGGAAGGGAAGCGTGAAGCCACACGCCCTCGCAGCTTCGGCACACGGGCGCCCAGAGCCGAAACTTGCGCGCCCATGCGAACGCGCCGCCGCAGTCGGGACACGTTGCGACCGGCAGCGGATCGCTCGGCTCCGCCTGGCGCCCCAACAACCACAGTGCACCGCCGAGGCCCGCCAGCGCGAGGAAGCCGGCGAGCCACATCGTGCTCATCGCCGCGTCACCCACCACTGCGCAGCTGCACCACCCAGCTCCGTCGCCACGAACGCCCACATCACATCCGGCAGCGACTCGGTGGCGAGATACCACGCGATCAGCGCGGCGACGGCGACGCGCCCCATCGCGTCGGCGCGCGCGAGGAAGCGTTCGGGGCGCGCGAGGCGCACCGCCGCCCACAGCACGCCGAGCATGCCCGCGAGGTTGGTGAAGAACGCGCCGAGCTCGCTGAGCTGCGGCGTTGCGAGGTTGCCGCCGAGCGCGCGGTCGAGCGCGTAGAGCGTGGCGACGAAGATCTTCGCGCTGAAGGGCAGGGCGAAGAGGCCCGTAACAACCAGGTCGAATGCGGCGCAGGCGCGGATCACGAGCATGCGGCGCTACTCCGGGCGGCGGAAGCGGAAGACGAACTGATCGGTCTTGCCGCGGATCGCTGGGTCGAAGACGCCGAGCTCGAGCGTGTCCGCGGGGTTGCGCAGCGCTTCCGACTCGCCGTCGTACACGAAGCCCGCGGCTTCGAGCTCGCTGCGCACGATCGCGGGGTCGATGCGGTGCAGCGTGTCGGCAACGCTGACGTCCGCGCCCGCCTTCGCGCGGTGATCGACCACGACGTACACGCCGCCAGGCTTCAGCGCGGCGAAGACTTGCCGGTTCACGGCGGCCCAGTCGAGGTTCAGCCGCGCGAGATGCAGGTCGTGGTAGTTCTGCGCGGTGAAGATCGCGTCGACCGGCTCGGGCACGCTGAGCGTCGCGAAGCTCTGCTGCACGACCTCGACGTTCGCGTACTCGGCGGCGACGGCGCGGATCGGCGGATCCGTTTGCTGCGCGCCGGGCGGCGGGATCAGCGCGTAGACCCTGCCGCTCGCGCCCACGGCCTCCGCCAGCACGCGCGTGAAGTAGCCGCCGCCAGGAATGAAGTCGGCGACGCGCTGGCCCGGCGCGACGCCCGCGAACGCGAGCATCTCGGCGGGCTTGCGATCGGCGTCGCGCGCGCGATCGGCCTCGGGCCGCTTCGCGTGCGCGACCGCGGCGACGATGTGCGGCGAGGCCGCGGTGATCGCGGGCGCTTCGGGTTGCGAGGTGCACGCCAGCGCGAACGCAGCGGCGGTGATCAGGGCGCGGGCTCTCATCTCGTCTCCTTCGCGAGTGCGAGCTTCACACGCTCGCGCGCGCCGTGCTCGGCGCCGGCAAGCGGCGCACGAACAGGAACATCCCCGCCGCGCTCGCGGTCGAGACGGCGTAGAGCGCGAAGTGGCCGGGTGTGGTGAACGCGTCGCCGAACCAGAGCGCGGTGGCGGTGAACCAACTCGCGACCATCGCGGTGTAGGCGCCCCAGATCAGCGGCGACGTGCCGGCGCGCGTGCCGCGCCTGACGACCATCGCGGCTGCGAAGGGCGGGCCGATCAGGTTCGCGAGGTGGAAGTAGTTGATGTAGAGCGGATCGCCGATCCACTCCTTCACCAGCTCGAAGCCCAGGGCCATCGTGCCGAGCCACGCCAGCACGAGCGCCGTGAACTGCGGCTGCGTGAGGCGCGGCGCGAACTCCTTGCGCCCGAAGCGCAGCGTGAGCCACAGGAACACGAGCTCGTTGATCACGGTGAGCACGAGCGCGGCCCAGAACAGCTTCACGTACCAGTGGTCGATCTCGACGAACCAGCGCTCGTAGCGCGCCACCATCGAGGCGTCGCCCGCGAGCCAGAAGAGCGTGCAGAAGATGGGGATCGGCACCGTCTGATCGCGCAGGCCTTGGCGCACGGCCGCGATGAACCAGGTGTAGTTGCACGCCATCGCGAGCCCGCACAGCGCGAGCACCTTCCACATGTTCTCGTCGAGCGCGGCGAGCACGGGCGTGGAGTCGTACATCGGCGGCGCTCCCTAATGACTCGCGCGCGGCGGCGTCCAGGGCGTGGCGCGCGGGATGACGCGCGGCACGTTCGCACAGTACTCGCGGTAGGCGGCGCCAAAGCGGCGCGCGAGCTGCGGCTCTTCCGCGATTGGCAGATAGATCGCATTCAGCGTGAGGAACGCGGCGGCCCGCGCCAGATGCGGCAGCGAGAGCAGCACGAGCGCCTCGGCGAAGAGCGTCAGGACCACGCCCGAGATCATCGGGTTGCGCACGTAGCGATACGGGCCTGCGACGACGAGCTCGCGCGGCGGATCCCACGGCGCGAGCGTGCCGTGTCCTTCGCTCGCAAAGCGCCGCAGCGAGGCGACGAACAGCGTGAGCCCGAGCGCGAGCAGCGCCACGCCCACGACCTGCGCCGCCACTACGGCCGCCGAGTCGCCGAGCGCGAGCACGACCCCGTTGCGCCGCACGAGCCAGAGCGGAACGAGCACCGCGACCGAGAACGGAAGCAGCGCAATCGCCGCGAGATGGCGCAGCCACATCACGACCTCGCGCGCGCCAGCCAGCGGAACACGAGCACGTGCCCGAAGAGCGCGGCCTGAACGAGGAACGCGGGCAGCCACACGTACGGGAACGTGGTCACGATCGTGTTCGCGGGCTCGTTCATGAACACGCGCAGTGGCGTTGGCGCGGAAAGAAACGCGACGGTGACGATCGTCGCGAGCAGCGCGCAGCCGAGCACGTTCCACGCCGCGACGAGCGCGCGGGGTGCGCGCCCGCGCGCAGCGAGCGCAGCAACCACGAGCGCGCTCACGCCCGTCACGACGTCGAAGTTCATCCCCGACCAGGTCATCTGCACGGGGATCAGCCCTTCCTCGTAACTCTCGTGCAGAATGATCTCGACCGGGATGCGAAACGCCTGATAACCGACCAGCCACGCGAGCGGAGCGCGCTCCACGAGCTGCGTGCCGAGCGGCGAGAAGGCGAGCGCGATCGTCGCCGCGGCGTAGCCGAGCACCATCAGCGCGAACGGCGGCGGCATGCGCGAGAGCTCCGCAAGCACGCCGCTTCGCGCGAGCGCACCCGCGACGCCGAGCCAGAGCGCGACCACGACGACGCCGCGCATGCGATGGCCGAGGCGCGCCTGCGTCACGACGAACAACGCGGCGACCGCAGCCACCAACATGAGGAAGCTCTGCTCGAGGAACGTGGAGACTGGCGGCATCGCGAACTCCGGCATCGAGGCTCCGTGAGGCTTTGGCGCGAGGCCCTCCGTCCCCGCAACACCGGCGGCGGCTCGAGCGGCCGGTGGCGTGGACCGCCCTACTCGCATCTCGAGAAAGCCTGCCACGCAGCGGAGAGGACGAGCCACCTCGGACATAGGAGGCTTGCATGCAGACCCTTCCGGCGTTCCTCTTGTTCGCGCTTTCTGGGGCCGCTTCCGCCTCGACCCTCTACATCCAAGGCACCGCGCCAGCCGCGACCGATCCCCAGCAGGGCGTCACGCTCGGCACGCACCTACTCGCGAACGACCCCAATCACCCGTCGGTCGCCGGCGTCGGCGGTGGTGGGATCAGCGCGGCCGGCACTGCTCTCGACGGGTATCGCACCTACATCTACGACCTTGGCGCCCAAGCCGACCTAACCGACGGCGTCGCGAACCGGGGTGATCCGGGCTTCGCGATGATGATCTGGGACATGGGGCAGGCCTTCGACAGCCTCCGCCTCTACACGCACCAGGATCACTACTCCGGCGGGCCGATCACAAGCAATTTCACCGCCCAGGACGTGATGGAGTACAGCGTCTGGGGCAGTCACGACGGCGACAACTTCATCCTGCTCTCAGACGTAGTCGACTTCGACCTGCTCGGAGGCGGCGTCGGCTTGCCCACGTACACGTTCGTCGGAACCGCGCCCTCGGTCGTGTATCGCGGCGGTAGTGCAGAGTTCGGCGTCACGAATGCCTACACGCGCGAGTACGTGTTCAGTCAGGCGTATCGCTACTACGGCATCCGCACGAGCCAGGTGTCGTTGACGATCCCCGGTGGCGGCGTCGATGCCGATCCCGAGATCGACGGCGTGGGCGCGTTCAACATCAGCACGAGACCGCCCGGTACGCCCGGCGTGCCCGAGCCGAGCCTCGCGGCGCTGCTCGGTGTGGGCGCCATGGGGCTCGCGGCTGCGCGCCTTCGCTGGCGCTAGCGCTCGTATCGAGCCAACTCGCGGCAGCGTCGGCACGCGCGCGTGCCCGAACGCCGCCGCGCTGCCTAAGAGCGTCGCAGGCGCGCCGCGATCCACGGCGCGAGCGCCAGCACCAGCATGCCCAGCGCGAGGTAGCCGCCGCGACGCGGATCGTAGTCCTCGGTGATGCGCTGCCACTCGTAACCGAGGACGAGGCGGCCGAGTGCGACCTCGAAGGCGATCGTGAGCGCTACCCACGACGCGCCGACTTGCAGTTGCTCACGCGCACGGCGCGCAGCCAGCCAGCGCGAGCCGAGCGTCGCGACGGCGAGAATCACGAGCGCGCCCGTAACGACCGAGAGCTGGCGCGCGCGCAGGTCGCCGAGTGCGGGGCGCAGCAGCCACTCGCGCAGCGTGCCGTGCGCCGACTCGGCCGCGATGATCGCGAGCCAGAGCGCGAGCGCGCGGCGCCACATCGCAGGCAGCTTCGCGCGCTCGGTCAGTGCGCGCTCTCACAGCTCGCGAGCTTGGCTTCCAGCTCGGCGACGCGTTCGCGCAGCGGCTTCACCGCGCGCTCCACCTCGTCGAGCGTGAAGCGCGGCGTGATGTGCTGCGGGCAGTTCCAGTCGAAGCCCGCGACGCGCACTTCCACGACGCTCTCCAGCTCGCCCTTGTAGCCCGGCACCGCGAGGCGCTGCGCGAGGCCGTCGTCTTCGCCCGCGCGGCGCACGCGCGCGGTCCCTAACACCTTGAGCCGCCGCCGGTTCGCGTAGTCCATCAGGATCAGCGCGACGCGATCGTTGCCGGCGAGGTTTCCGGTCGACACGTACTGCCGATTCCCGCGGAAGTTCGCCCACGCGAGCGTCTTCGAGTCCAGTACGCGCAGAAAGCCGGGCGCGCCGCCGCGGAACTGCACGTACGGCCAGCCGGTTTCGCTCACGCTCGCGAGATAGAAGCCGTCGCGCGCGTGGATGAAGTCCGCCTCCTTCGCGGTGAGCACGTCGTTCCACGGCTCGCCCTCGAGGAAGCGCAGGTAGTTGTTGCGAGAGCCGTAGCGCTCCTGCTCGGCCTGAACGGCGGGGGTGAACGCGATCTCGGCGAATCGGTTGCCCATGGGGCTCCTCGTTGGTGACGCGCCTGTCTTGGATGCCCCGAGGTTACGCGCACCTCGCCCGCGCCAGATTCCGCTGCCACCTTGCGCCCATGCACCACGTCGTCCCAACGCTGCGCGTCGCGAAGCTGGCCGCGAGCCGCAGCTTCTACGAGCGCGGGCTTGGCTTTCGCGTCGACTGGGAGCACGCGAACGACGCGGGCGAGCGGTTCGCGCAGCTCTCGCGCGAGGGACTGCTGCTGTATCTGAGCGAGCGCGCGGAGGACGGCCGCGGGGGCGCGCTCGTCCATCTCTACGTGCCGAGCGTCGACGCCTGGCATGCCGAATTCTTCGAGCGCGGCGTGGACGCGCCCTTGCCCCTCGACATGCCGTGGGGGAACCGCGAGTTCCGCGTGCGCGACCCCGACGGCAACCAGCTTTGCGTGTGCACGCCGCTGCACCGCATCGGAGCGAGGTGACCGATGCCCAGCGCGAAGCACGTCGGCATCGTGGCGGTGAGCGCCGAGGGCGCGGCGCTCTGTTACCGAACGCTCTGCGTGGAAGGCGCGGAGCTGTTAGGTCCGCACGCGCATCCCGAGGTCTCGCTGCACACGTTCCCGCTCGCGGCGTACATGGAGCACTGCAATCGCGGCGACTGGGCCGCGGCGGGCGAGATGCTGCTCGACTCCGCCGCGAAGCTCGCGAAGGTCGGCGCCGAGCTCCTGGTCTGCCCTGACAACACGCTGCACTAATCGCTCGATCTCGTGCGCGCGCGCTCGCCGCTCCCGTGGCTGCACATCGCCGAGGAGGTCGCGCGCGTGGCGAAGGAGCGCGGCGTCAAGAAGCTCGGCGTGCTCGGCACGAAGCTGCTGATGGAGGGCCCGGTGTACGAGCGCCCGCTCGCCGCGGTCGGCGTCGAGCGCGCGATCCCGAATGCCGACGACCGCGCGAAGATCGACGAGATCATCTTCACGGAGCTCGTCTACGGCCGCTTCGAGAGCGTCTCGCGCCGCTTCTTCCAGCGCGCGAACCGGCGTCTCGAGAAAGCGGGCTGCGACGCCGTGGCGCTCAGCTGCACCGAGATCCAGCTGCTCGTCGGCGAAGCGGACTCGCCGCTGCCGGTGATCGACTCGACGCGCACGCTCGCGCGCGCAGCGCTGCGGGAGGCGTGCGCGCGTTGAGCCTCGTCCTGCGCCCGGCCGGGCCGACCGACTTCTCCGCGATCCTCGCGCTGAACGCAGAGTCGGTGCATTTCCTGAGCCCGCTCGATGCCGTGCGGCTCGCCGCGCTGCATCGCGAAGCGGCGCTGCGCCTCGTCGCGTGTCGCGCCAACGAAGTCGCGGCGTTCTTGCTCGCGTTCCGCGAAGGCGCGGCCTACGACAGCGAGAACTACCGCTGGTTCGCGGCGCGCTATCCGCGCTTCCTCTATGTCGATCGCGTCGTCGTGAGCGCCGCGCAACGCGGCCAGCGCATCGGTGACGCGCTGTATGCCGCGCTCTTCGCACACGCGCGCGAGAGCGAAGTCTCGACGGTCGTGTGCGAGTACGACCTCGACCCGCCGAATCCCGCGTCGCAGCGCTTCCACGCGAAGCACGGATTTCGCGAAGTGGGCACGCAGCTCGTCGCGGGCGGGAAGAAGCGCGTGTCGATGCAGCTGCTGGAGCTGTGCTGATCCTCAGCGCGAGGCCGAGAAGTAGAGCTTGTCAGGCGTCGCGGA
Source organism: Deltaproteobacteria bacterium (assembly GCA_016875395.1). Lineage (NCBI taxonomy): Bacteria > Pseudomonadati > Myxococcota > Myxococcia > Deltaproteobacteria bacterium. Next base: position 35,819 of record VGRF01000021.1, read on the forward strand.
GCTCGTGCTCCAGCTCGGCATGCTCTCGGCCCAGCCGCCGCTCGCACCCGCGGTGACGTTGATCTCGGTCGTTACGGACGGCGTCGCGCCCGCGAGGTTCAGGTCGAACACCCACACGTCGGTCGCGTCGCCGCTCGCGATCGTGGAGTCGATCGACCAGAGCGCGAGGCGATTGCCCGCCGCGTTCCAGCGCGGGAAGAAGTCGGCGATCGTGGCGTCGGGCAGCAGGAACGTGAGCGAGGAGTCCGCGGGCTGCGCGGCGTCGCTGAAGCGGCCGACGAACACGTCCCAATCGCCGAACGGGCCGGGCGTGTTCGTGAGGTGGCGGTAGCTCGCGACCCAGTTGCCGTCCGGCGAGAGCTGCGCGTCGTAGTCGCCCGGCGGGAAGAAGTTCAGCGTGCCCGGAGCCGGATTCGTGCGCTGCGTGACGTTCTCGAGTCGCCAGTTGCTGCGGTTCAGCGTTGCGGTGTAGAGCCGGCTCGCCTTGGCGCCGCTCGTGATGCGCTCGCGCTTCCAGACGACGCGGTCGTTCGCGCTCCAGTGCGGGTCGCTGTCGAGCTCGTCGCTCGCGGGCGCGTTGCTCTGGTAGGTGAGCTGCCGCTTGTCGTCGCCGTCGCGCTCCATCACGTAGAGACGCAGCTGGCCGCCGCCGTTGTTGTGGCGATCCGACGCCCAGATCACGCGCGTGCCGTCGGGTGACCAGTGCGGCGTCACGTCGATCCAGCCGTTGTTGACCCGCGCGCCGGAATCGTCGAAGTCCGTGAGCAGGCCGGGGCGGGAGCCATCCAGATTCATCAGCGCGATCGCGCTCGCCGTGAAGTCTGCCTCGTCGAAGTCGCCGTCCGCGTTCACGTCCTGCAGGTACGTTTGGTAGAGCAGCACGCCGCCGTTGTTAGGCGCCTGCACGATGTGGTTCTCCTGCATGCGCGTCGCGACCAGCTGCGTGCGGCCCGTGCCGTCCACGCTCTGCGTGAACACCGCGTGCTCCGTGGGCGGCAGAACGTCGCTCGTGCGCGGGCGCGGATCGGCGCGGTCGTCCATGCCGTCGTTGTCGGTGTCGGTGTCGCGCGGGTTGGTGAGGAACACGAACGCTTCCTCACCATCCCACACGCGATCGTTGTCGGTGTCGACGTCGTCGGGGTCGGTGCCGAAGTCGCGCTCCTCGCTGTTGAAGAGCCCGTCGCCATCGTCGTCGTCATCGTTGAACTGCACGCTGCACGCCGCGCTGAGAAGCGCACAGAGCAGCGCGAGTGCAGATACACGCCGAGCGGTCGCGACACTTCTCATATCTGACCTCGAACCCGCGGCTTCAGGGCCGGTTGCGTTCCGCATCGGCCTGGCTGCCGAGCAGCGCGGTCCCAAGACCGAGCAGGATCTCGTCCGCGAACGGGATCAGGTCCGGCACGACGAGGTCGAGCGCGAAGAGCGCCGCGGTGATCGCGAACAGGCGCGGGAAGCGCAGCTGCGCGATGCGAGACACGAGCCAGCCGATCAAGAGCGGTCTTGCTGCCATCATGGGCGAGTCTACGCCGCAGTCCTCAAAGCGTTCGGCGCCGCAAGCGGCGATTCGCCGCGCGCAGCGAGGCAGGGCCGAGCCGAGGCAGAACGGGAGTGCTCGCATGCGACGTGTGACGGAGCGCACGAGCCGCAAGAAGTCCGCGCGGGAGGCGCTCGCGTTCGTGCGCAAGCACGGCGTGGTGCTGATGTCGGCGCGCGGCGACGTGCCTTCGCTCGCGGCGTGGATCGCGGGCGAGCCCATCCGCGGCAGCTGGTGGGCGCACCCGCGCGCGCACGAGATTTACGCGATCGAGTGCGCGCTCGCGGAGTCGCCCGACGTGGTCTTCTGCAAGCTCGTCGCCGGCAAGCGCACGCTCGTGCACCGCCGGCTCTGGCCCGCGCTCGCGCGCGTGTCGGATCGCTTCGCGGCGAAGGCGCTCGCGCGCGTCGTCGAGCAGCACACCGAGCGCGGCAATCACGCAGCGCGCGAGATCGCGCTCGAGGAGTGGCTCCCCGCGGCCGCGCGCGCGGCCTCTCGGAAGCTCACGCCCGAGGCTGCGCTCGCCCAGCTCGCAGCATGCGGCGTGAGAGGATGAGCCGCGCGGAAAGTTCGGCGCTCTTCAGCGCGCTTTGACGTTCTTTGCCGGCGGCGGCGCGCATAGGCTCGGGCTCCCCTAATCACTCGGAGGATCCCGTGCACGAGCTCCCGTTCCGCCGCGAAGAAACCCCTCGTTCCGTCCGAACGCTCTCGCTTCCCGAGCCGCGCAGCTGCGATGCCTTCGTAGGCAGCGCCCTCGCGACGCGCCGGCTGCGCGAGCAGCTTGCGAGCGCCGCAGCGCTGAGCTGCCCCGTGCTGATCGCGGGCGAGCCCGGCTCCGGCCGCACGCGCGCCGCGCTCTGGCTGCACGCGCAGCGCACGCCGCACGCGTCCTTCGTCGCGCTGCACGGGCTGCCGCCTCGCGCAGGCTCGCTGCTCGGCGGCGCCACGCTGTTCGTGCCCGAGCTCGACAGCGCGGCGCTCGTGGTGCAGCAAGAGTGGCGCGGCTGGCTCGAGCACGTGCCCGACGGCGTGCGCGTGCTCGCGAGCGCGCGCAGCGCGGCGCCGATCGCGAACGCCGACGGCGCACTGTTCGCGGAGCTGCGCCGCTTCGCGCTCGTGGTGCCGCCGCTGCGCGAGCGCGCCGAAGACTTTGCGGCGCTCGCCCACGACATCGCGCGCGAAGTCGCGCGTGATCGCCGGCGCGAGGCGCTGACGCTCACTGCGGGTGCGGTCGCCACGCTGCGCCGCGCGCCGTGGCTCGCCAGCGCAGCGGATCTGCGCCGCGCGCTCGAGTGCGTCGCGGGCTACGTGCCGAACGGGCAGCCCGTCACGCGCTCGCGCGCCGCCGCCGCGCTCGCTGAAGTACGCCCGAACGTGGCGGCGCTGCGCGAAGCCGAGCAGGCGCGCGAACGCGACGAGCTGCTCGCCGCGCTGAGTAGCGCTCGCGGCAACCTCGCCCGCGCGGCCGCGTTGTTAGGGCGAAGCCGCGCCGCGGTGTATCGCCTGCTCGAGAAGCACGGCGTGGCGCTGCGCTGAGCGCGCGAGGCGAGAGCGGAGTCCGGCGGAGCCCGCGATACGCTGCGCGCACAGAGGAGGAGCGCCGTGGCGGGCGACGACTGGAAGGCGTTCGAGCTCGAACGAGAGATCGAGAACCAGCAGGCGACGGGACGCCCGTATCGCGAGTTCCTGCGCGTGCCTGCGCTCTCGTGCGGCATCTACACGCTGCCCACCGGCGCGAAGGATCTGCAGTCGCCACACGACGAGGACGAGGTCTACCTCGTGGTGCGCGGCAAGGGCCGCATGCGCTTGGGCGGCGAAGAGCGCAAGGTCGGCCCCGGCTCGCTGCTCTACGTGCGCGCGACTTCGCAGCACTCGTTCTTCGAGATCGAGGAGGAGATCACGCTGCTCGTGTTCTTCGCCTCGGGCGGCCCTGCTCACTGACGATTCGCGATGGAGCGCGTTCCCGAGCCGGAGCTGATGGACGACGCCGCGCAGGCGCTCGCCTATGCGCGCGCGGACTTCGCCGCGCCGCACGACCGCTTCGTCGCGCTGCTGTGCCAGCGCACGCACGCGGCCGAGCTGCGCGGGCGTGCGCTCGATCTCGGCTGCGGGCCAGGCGACATCACGTTCCGCGTGGGGGCGGCGCTGCCGCAGCTCGCGATCGACGGCGTGGACGGAGCCGAGGCAATGCTCGCGCTCGCACGCGAAGGCGCCGCGAGGCGCGGCCTCGCGGCGCGCGTTCGCTTCGCGCGCGCGTACCTGCCCGACGACGCGCCGCCCGCGCGCGACTACGCGCTCGTCTACTCGAGCTCGCTGCTGCACCACCTGCGCGAGCCCGCGGCGCTGTGGGAGAGCTCGAAGCGCTTCGGCGCACGCGGCGCGCGCGTGTTCGTAGGCGACTTGTTACGGCCCACGAGCGAAGCGGAAGCGCGCGCGCTCGTTGCGCGCGAAGCGAGCCACGAGCCCGACGTGCTGCAGCGCGACTTCTACGCCTCGCTGTGCGCCGCCTACCGCGAACCTGAAGTCCGCGCGCAGCTTGCCGCTGCCGGCCTCGGTCACTTCGCGCTGGAGGTGGTGTCGGACCGGCACTGGATCGCGTGGGGTGAGCTGCCGTGAAATGGCGGAATCGTCCCTTTCGGGGTCAGACCCGAGAGGGGCGATTCTCAGTGGAGCTCGATCGCCCAATCGAGCAGCTCGTCGCCGTCGAAGAGAAAGCGCCCTGCGAACGCGCGGCCGGCGAGGAGGTGCGGGAGCCAGAGCGCGTCGTCCTCCCACATCTCGGCGTACGGGATCGCGTCGAGTCGCGCCCAGAACGGGTCGGCCTCGGGCGTCGCCGCGGGCGTGCCCTCGAGGCCGCTCGCGCGGAAGACGTGCACGTCGGTCGCATAGCCTTCCGCGAACTGAAAGCGCGCGCGGCCGGCAGCTTCGAGGCCGAGCGGCGCGGCGCGCACCTCCTCGCGCACTTCGCGCGCCGCCCCGGCGAGGGGTGTTTCGCCGGCGTCGATCTTGCCGCCTGGGCCGTTCACCTTGCCCGCGCCGAGGCCGCGCTTCTTGCGGATCAGCAGCACCTCTCCGCCGCGCACGACGAACACGAGCGTGCACGGCACGCCGGTCCAGCGAGCCCAATCGATGTCTGCGAGTGTGCGCGGCGCGGTCACCCCCGCATCGTCCCCTGCGCCTTCGCCGTGGGTCAACTGCGCTCCGCGAACAGCCGAGAACTTCGGGTCGCGCGAGGTTATCCCCACCACATGCCGTTCACGCTGTCGCACGCCGCTGCTGCCGTCCCGCTGAAGCGCGCGCTGCCGTGGACCGTGCTCTCCGCGCTCGTGATCGGCAGCATGACGCCCGACTTCCCCTACTTCGTCGGCGGCGGCGATCTGCGCTGGCACACGCACACCTTCCTCAGTGTTCTCACCTTCAGCCTGCCAGTCGGCAGCGCGATCTACTTCGCGTTCCGGCGCTGGCTGCGCGCGGCGTGGATCGATCTCCTGCCGGCCGCCTTCGCCGCGCGCATTCCGCGCCGCGGCACGCAGGCGTCACTCGCCGCGATCTGTGCTTCGGTCGCGCTCGGTGCGTTCACCCACGTGGCGTGGGACTCGTTCACACATGAGCACCAAGCGGGCGTGAACCTCGTGGCGCCGCTGAACCTCGTGCTGTTCGAGCTGCTCGGCTTCCCCGTGCGCGGCTTCAACTTGCTTCAGCACGTGAGCACCGCCGTCGGTGCGCTGCTGCTCGCGTGGTGGCTGCGCGGCTGGCTGGCGCGTACCCCGCGCGGCGAGCTGCCGCCGACTTGGATGCGTGCGGCGACCGTGCGCCGCCTCGCGCCGCTCGTCGCGTTCGGCGGGATCGGCCCGCTCGCGACGATCGCGGCGGCGATCGTCGCTCCGCCGAGCGCGCGGCTGGTCGACATCCGCGCGTTCATCGGCGCCGCCGTCGTCGTTGCGATGAGCGCTGCGCTCGCGCTGCTCGCCGCCTACACGGTGTGGTGGTGGAACGCGCCGAGTCCGCGGTCAGGAGTTCGCAATGCAGTCGCCGAGTGACGTGTTCGTCTCGAAGCGCGACGGCTGGCTCGTCGCGGTGATCTGGATCGCGAGCGCGGTCGGGCTCGCGGCGCTGCTCCCCGCGCTGTGGGTCTCGCAGCGAGAGCCGCTCGGCTTCTGGGTCGTGCTCGCGACGATCCTCGCGCTCGGCCTCGGGCCGTGGGTGCTCTACAGCACGCGCTACGCGATCGAAGCGAGCGAGCTGCGGATCGTCAGCGGCCCGTTCCGCTGGCGCGTTCCGTTCGCCGAGATTCGGAGCGTCGAGCCCAGCACGAACCCGCTCTCGAGCCCCGCCTGCTCACTCGACCGGCTCCTCATCCAGTATGGGAAGCGGCGCATCATGATCTCGCCCCTCGACCGGGCGGGCTTCCTGCGCGCCCTCGCCGCCCGCTGCCCCCAGCTCCGGACCGACGGCGAGTGCCTGCGCCCGGCCTGACCTGCAACTTTGCGGCAACGTGACGGCGCGCACAGGGCAGGAGCCGCCGTTGAATAGGCTCCGCCCTCCGGCGCGTCTCTACGCGCAGCAGGAGGTCGCGACCATGCGCGGCTCGGTTCGCAAGCTGGCTCTCAGTGCTCTTCTGATTGGCGCCACCGGCGCGCTCTCGGCGTGCGTCGTCACGGGCGACTCGTACGGCCAGGGCGGCGGCTACTACGACGACGATTACGACTACCCGCCGCGCTCGCCGCGCCACGGCTACCGGCACTCCTACAACAGCGGCGTCACGCTGATCTTCGACTCGGGCCTCGGCCTCTACAGCGTGTTCGGGCATCCCGACTACTACTTCTACGACGGGTACTTCTACCGCTGGCACTCGGGCTACTGGAATCGCTCGCGCTACTGGAACCGGCGCTGGGAGCGCTGCGACTCGCGCTACTGGCCGCGGCCCGTGTACTACGTGAATAACAACTACTACGTGCACGGCCGGCGCCCGCGCTACGACTGGGACAACGACCGACGCGATCATCGCGACCACCGCGATCGCGACCGGCGGCGCGACGACCGCGATTGGCGCGACCGAGATCGCGGCGACCACGATCGCCGCGACCGGGATCGAGACTGGCGGGATCGCGACGGGCACGACCGGCGCGACGGCCCGCACGGCAGCCCGACGCCCGGCGGCCCGCCGGGCGACCGCGATCCCCGCGGCGACCGCGGCGAACCCCGAGAGCGCGGCGAACGTGGCGGCCACAACGGCTGGGAGGGACGCGAGCGCCCGCAGCAAGGTCCGCCGGATGAGAGCGGCGAGGGCCGCCGCGAGCGCGGTGAGCCCGACATGGGTCGCGGCCGCGAGCGCCAAGAAGAGCGGCGCGACGAGCCCCAGCGCGAGCCGCGCGAAGAGCGCCGCGAGCGCGGACGTGGCCGCGACCGCGGCGAGCACGTCGACGCGGCCCCGCCGGGCTGGGCCGGGCGCGTCGCCGACGATGGCGCCTTCGAGCGTGCGCGGCGTGAGCAACGGGCGCGCGAGGTCGAGTCGCGCCGTGAGGGTGGGCGCGACGAGGCGCAGATCGCCGCGCAGCGCGAAGCCGCGCGCGAGATGCGCGCGCAGCAAGCACGCGCGCACGCGGAGCGCGCGGCGATCGAGCAAGCCGCGCGCAATGCGCGCCGCGACGAGCGACCGCGCGACGACGGCTTCGAGCGCGCGCGGCGCGAAGAGAGCGCGCGCCCCGAGCCCCAGCGCGAAGCGCGCAGCGACGACGGCGGCGGACGCGAACGCGCGCGCGAAGAGCACGGCGGTGGCCGGCGCGGGCGCGGCTGGGAGCGCTAGCCTCTGGCAATAACAACTCGAGGCGGCGCGTGAAGATCGAGATCGAGTACTGCGTTCGTTGAAACTATCTCGGTGAGGCCACCAGGCTGGCGGCCGCGATCGAGCGCGAGACGGGGACGAAGCCCACGCTGATTCGGGGCGATGGCGGCGTCTTCGAAGTCACCGCGGACGGCGCGCTCTTGTTCTCGAAGAAGAAGGCGGGCCGCTTCCCCACGGAAGCCGAGGTGCTGAAGGCGCTGCGTCAGTCGTGATGCGCCTCGTGTTCCTCGCCGCCTCCATCGCCTGAGCTCGCGCCGAAGCTCTGGCTCCACGCGCGCAGCACGGCCTTGTCCGCGTCGCTGAGCTTCGCTTCGGGATGCAGCAGCAAGTACGGCGGCAGCGGCATCTCGCCGTCTTCCACCTCTTCCCACATCTCGCGCGCGTTCTCCGCCTGCTTCTTGGCGGAGCGCTCACCCCAGGTCGAGAGATTCAGGTGCTCGCGGCCCTCGAGCGTGTCGTACACGACGAGCCACGAGGCCGGCGCGACGTACGCGTACCAGGGCCACTTCGTCGCGTGCGAGTGGCAGTTCATGCACGCGCGGTCGAGCACGGCCTGCAGCTCGGGCGGCGCGGCGAGCGGCGCCGTCGCCGGCGGATTCGTGCGCGGGATCGGAATCAGCTGAATCGCGATGAGCGCGACCGCAGCGCCGACCAAGAGCTTGCGACCTCTCGTCATGGGAGCCTCCGCGATGGTTGGCTTCGGCGAAAAGCTCCGTCACCTGCACACCCCAGCGCAAGAACCGCGACGCCACGATTTGCGCCCCAGCACCGGGGCAGCGCGCCACCGCCCGCGCCGTATGCTGCGCCTCGCGCCGATCGGAGACGTGATGAAGGGCTTCCTGCTGCGCTGGGCGATCTCGGCCCTCGGTCTGTGGCTCGCCGACTTGTTATTGGACGGGCTGTCTTTCGACTCGCCCGGAACGCTCGCCGCTGCCGCGCTCTTGCTCGGCATCGTGAACGCGATCGTGCGACCCCTCGCGGTCGTGCTCACGTTCCCGTTCACACTCGTTTCGCTCGGCCTGTTCCTGCTCGTGATCAACGCCGCGATGCTCGGGCTCGTGGCGTGGCTCCTCGACGGATTCCACATCGCGAGCTTCTGGTCCGCACTCGGCGGCTGGGCGATCACGTCGCTCACGGGCTGGTTCGCAGCGGGCTTCGTCGGCGAGCGCGGCAGAGTCGAAGTGATCGTGGCGCGGCGGTAGGGGACTCGAGTGCCCGCGCGCTTGCCCCTCGCCGCGCTCGACACGCTCTTCCTCGACGCCGGCAACACGCTGATCTCGATCGACTTCACGATCGTGGCGCACGAGTTCGCAGCACACGGCGTGCGCGCGGAGTCGAGCGAGATCGCGCGCGCTGAAGCCGCCGCGCGCCCCGCGCTCTCGCAGTGGCTCTCGGGCGGCGCGTCGCAGCAGGGCGCGGACACGCACTTCTCGTTTCTGCGGAACGTGCTCGATCACCTGCCCGCGGGCCGCGCGCTGCCGCCGCCCGAACGCGCGCGCATCGCCGAGGCCGCGAGCGCGCGGATCTATCGCCCCGGCGCGTCGGATGAGCTCTGGAACGTGCCCCTGCCCGGCGTCGCGGACGCGCTCGCCGCGCTGCGCGCCGCAGGCCTGCGCCTCGTCGTGGTGAGCAACGCCGACGGCACCGTCGAGCGTGGGCTCACGCGCGCCGGCTTGCGCGGGCTGCTCGACGTCGTGATCGACTCGCACGTCGTCGGCTTCGAGAAGCCGGATCCGCGCATCTTCGCGCATGCGCTCGCCGGGTCCGGCGCGTCTCCTGACAACACGCTGCACGTCGGCGATCTCTACGCCGCGGACGTCGTCGGCGCGCGCGCCGCCGGCGTGCACGCGCTGCTGCTCGATCCGCACGACGACTGGCCACCCGTCGACTGCGCGCGCCTGCCCGACGTGCCCGCGCTGGCGAGGGCGATCCTCGCTGCCCGCTCGTAACAAGGAGTCTGTCGTGGTCCTCGTGATCTTCCGCAACCGCCTGCGCGGCGAGAATCCGCCAGGCTACGAAACCGTGGCGAACCGCATGGTCGCGCTCGCGCAGCAGCAGCCCGGGTTCCGCGCGATCAAGACCTTCACCGCGGACGATGGCGAGCGCGTGACGATCTCCGAGTTCGATTCGATCGAGGCGGTGAACGCGTGGCGCGCCAACGTCGAGCACCTCGAAGCGCAGCGCCGCGGGCGCAGCGAGTTCTACGCGGAGTACTTGCTGCAGACGTGTGAGCTGCTGCGCGAGAAGAAGTTCAGCGCGAGGTAGTCAAGCCGCGCGCTCGAGCTCGCGAGGACGCGCCAGCGCGATGACTTCGCCGCGCGGGAGCGGCGCGCGCTGCGGCGTCGGATCGGGCGTCAGCTCGGGCTCGCCGGGCGGCGCCACGTTGCGCTCGCGCCAAAGCGTGAGCACGCGCTCGCGCGAGCGCCACATCCAGCGCGCCATGCGCGCACCGAGGAACATGAACACGAGCTCCCCGCCGTAGAGGATCATGAGCGGCATCTCGTCTCCTCCGCCTCGCGGCGCGCCGCGGAATCGAGTAGCAACGGTCTACTCATATCACCGCCGGAGGCCACCCATGCGCTTCACGTTCGCCGAATCGATGTGCGAGCCCAAACAGCTGCTAACGCTCGCCGTCGAAGCCGAGCGCTGCGGCTTCGACTCGTTCACGGTGCCCGAGTCGATCATGTACCCGAAGCATTCAGACTCGAAGTACCCGTACACCGCGACGGGCGGACGCGAGTTCCTGGAAGGCAAGCCCTTCATCGAGCCGTTCGTGCTGATGGGCGCGCTGAGCGCGATCACGCAGCGGCTGCGCTTCACCACCTTCGTCGTGAAGCTGCCGCTTCGGCACCCCGTGCTCACCGCGAAGCAGGCCACTTCGGTCGCGGTGCTGAGCGACAACCGCTTCGGCTTCGGCGTCGGCCTCTCGCCGTGGCCCGACGACTTCCGCGTGATGAACACGCCGTGGGAGGGCCGCGGCAAACGCCTCGACGAGTGCATCGAGATCATCCGCGGCCTCTCCACGGGCGAGTTCTTCGAGTACCACGGCGAAGTCTTCGACGTGGAGCCGATCAAGCTCTGTCCCGCGCCGACCAAGCCGATCCCGTTCCTGATCGGGGGCCACACGGACGCCGCCTACAAACGCGCGGCGAAGCTCGGCGACGGCTGGATGCACGGCGGCGGCGGCGAGGCGGCCGACCTCGATGGCGCGATCGCGCGCATCCAAGCGCTGCGCCGCGAGCACGGCACGGACAAGAAGCCGTTCGAGATTCATGCGATCTCGCTGAACGCCTACTCGGTCGGCGGGATCAAGAAGCTCGAGGACCAAGGCGTGACGGACGCGATCGTCGGCTTCCGCAACGCCTACGAGCCCGACACCATGCCCCTGCAAACCAAGATCGATGCGCTGAAAGGCTATGCGGACCGCGTGATCGCCAAGGTCCGCTGACGAGGCACACGATGCCGTTCACGACGCTCGCCTGGAAGCTGTGGGCGCTCTCGGTGCTCGCGCTCGCGCTGAAGATGCTCGTGCTGGCGCTCCTCACGAGCCGCCAGCGGCTCGCGAAGCGCGTGTTCGCGTCGCCCGAGGACTACGCGACGCAGGGCATGGCGGAGAAGCGCGAGCGCGATCCCGACGTCGAGCGCTATCGGCGCGCGCACCGCAACGACCTCGAGAACATCCTCCCGTTCTTCGTGGTCGGCGCGATCTACGCCGCGACGCAGCCGAGCGCGCTCGGCGCATGGCTCTGCCTGCCTGGCTTCGCGCTCGCGCGGGTGCTGCACACCGTGTTCTACCTGCGCGGCGCCATGCCGCATCGCACGCTCGCGTACGGGTACGCCTACTTCGCGACGCTCTGGATGATCCTCGCCTCGGCGTGGAGCCTCGTCGCATGAAGCCGCGCGTCAGCATCACGTACTGCGCGAAGTGCAGGTTCCTAACGCGCGCGGCGTGGATGGCGCAGGAGCTGCTGACGACGTTCGCGGACGAGCTCGGAGAAATCGCGCTCGTGCCGGGCGATGGCGGCGTGTTTCAGGTGCGCGTCGCGGAGGAGCTGATCGCGTGCCGCGTGCGCGACGGCGGCTTCCCGGAGCTCGCGGAGCTGAAGCGCCGCATCCGAGACCGCGTGGCGCCGGGCCGCGAGCTCGGACACAGCGATCGCCCGTAACAACTCGCCCGCGGAGAACTCCCATGACCCGCCTCGCCTCGCTCACCGCCGCAGTGCTCCTCACCTTCGCCGCTGCTTCAGCGCCCGCCCTCGACTGGAGCGCGCACGCGAGCGCCGACACGGTCGTGATCGCGACGACGGACGAAGGCGGCGCCGCGCGCGACACGACGATTTGGTTGTGCGTCTCGAACGGTCAGGGCTACGTGCGCGGTGGCGGTGGGCAGTGGGTGGCGAACGCACTGCGCGACGGTGCGGTGACGCTGCGCGTGGGCGATGCGCATCTCGCGCTGACCGCGACGCGCGTGACCGACGCCGCCGAGATCGAGCGCGTGACCGCGGACTTCCGCGCGAAGTACGGCTTCAGCGACACGCTCGCGACGCTGATCCGCGGCGAGCCCACGATCTTCCGCCTGACGCCGCGGTGAGCGCCGCGCTCTTCAGCTACGGCACGCTGATGCTCGCGCCGGTGCGCCGCCTGCACTCGCGCCGCGCGTTCGCGACCGAGCCGGCGACGCTCGCCGGCTTCGCGCGCGTGGCGCTTCGCGGCGCGAGCTACCCCGGACTCGTCCCCGATGCGCGCGGAGTCGTTACGGGCGTGCTCGTGCGCGGCATCGCGCCTGCGCTGCTCGCGAAGCTCGATCGCTGGGAGGGCGCGGAGTACACGCGCCAGCCCGTGCGCGTCACGCTCGCGAGCGGCGAGAGCGCGCCCGCGTTCGTCTACGTGCGCGCGCCGCGCGCGCGCAGCCGCGCACTCGCGCAAGACTGGGAAGCGAGCGCGTTCGAGCGACGTGATCTCGCGCGCTGGCTGAAGACCGCGCGCCATCGCAACGCGAAGGAGTCTCCCCGATGACCGACGCGGAGAAGTTCCTCGCGCGCTCCCGCGTCTTCGCGCCGGGGCTGGAGCGGACGAAATGAAGTGCGACCGGCCGGCCTCAATTGATCCGCTGGATGGTCGCGATCGCTCTCAGCGCTCTGCGCACACGAAGACCGCCGCTCCTTCGTGAGCCGCCGTTGCGACATCGGGCAACCGGTGCGCGTAGAGGTCGCGAAAACCCGAGTCGTCGAAGTGCCACCGCGTGACTTCCTCGAGGCGGATCTCGTTCGCAGCAAACAAGCCAGCGGCGATGGCGTCGAGCGTCGGCTTGAGGAAGTTCTCGATGTCGAGCGGTCGGTTTCCATGCGACGCGGCGTGGAATGTGAAGCCGAGTGAGATCGCGATGCGCTGCTCGCTGATCCAAGGCGCCGGCCCGCGCTGCGCCTTGACGACGCCCGCAACCGCGAGTTTCCAGCTCTTGGTTCGGTTCGCCCCGGGCTTCGATGTCGTGACCGAGTTTCCAATCAGCGCGCTGGCGAACGCGGAGAGCGTTCGAGCGCTCCGAGCGAACGCGACGACAGGCAAGGTCCACCCGCCGATCCGCTCGAATCGAAGCTCGAGGCCATGCGTGGTCCCCGAGATCATTTCATCCGCTCGATCAGCTGCATCACGAGCGTGACGATCGCGCTCAGCAGGATGCAGCTCGTGATCGGGAAGTAGAGCGCTAAGCCGTCGCGCTCGAAGCGGACGTCGCCGGGAAGCTTGCCGAGCAGCGGGATGTGCGGCGCGAGTGAGACCAGCAGCCCGAGCGCGACGAGCGCGGCGCCGATCAGGATCAGCGTGCGGCCGATCGAAACGCCTAGAGCCCACTCCCCCACGGCGTGAACTGCGCCGTGCCCGCGAACACGCCGCCGTCGACCGGCACGATCGCGCCGTTCACGAAGGACGCCGCGGGCGAGCAGAGGAACACGAGCACCGCGGCGATCTCTTCCGCCTCGCCCCAGCGGCCGAGCGGGATGTGGCGGCGCAGCTCGTCGTGCACGGGCTGCAGCTGCCGAATCTCCTTCGTCATGCCGGTGTGCGTCGGACCGGGGCAAACCGCGTTGATGCGGATTCCTTGCTTGCCGAGCTCGAGTGCCGCCGAGCGCACGAAGTTGACGACGCCGCCCTTCGCGGCGTTGTAGGCCCACAGGCCCGGGTCGCCGCCGAGGCCGGAGACCGACGCGGTCACGGCGACCGCGGGTGCGTCGGCTTTGCGCAGCGCGGGCAGCGCGGCGCGCACGCCGAGCACTGCGGCGCGCAGGTTCACGGCGATCACGCGGTCGAAGGTCGCCATGTCGAGCTGGTCGATCGCGCCGTTCGCGGGCAGGCCCGCGTTCAGCACGAGCGCGTGGAGGCCGCCGAGCTCCTGTGCGAGCGCCACCGCCGCGGCGTTCGTGCTCTCCTGCGTGACGTCGCCCGCGAGCTTGCGCACGTTCGCGCCTTCGAGCTGTGCGAGGCCCTTCTCTTCGAGATCGACCGCGACCACGCGCCCGCCGAGCGCGAGCACGCGCCGCGCCGCTGCGAGGCCGATGCCCGAGCCCGCGCCCGTGATCACCGCCACGCGCCCCGTCCAGTCGTATCCGAGATTCGCCACTCGCTCTCCTTCACGCGCCGGCGGACCAGCCTATCACCCGTGATACGCTCGCTTCTTCCCCAATCTCGATGAAGGAGAACTGCGATGGATCTCGGCCTCAAGGGCAAGAAGGCGATCGTTACGGGCGCGACCAAGGGCATCGGGCGCGCGATTGCGGAGACGCTGGTCGCGGAGGGCGCGGAAGTCGCGATCTGCTCGCGCAGCGCGGAGTCGGTCGAGGCCGCGAAGAAGGCGCTCGAGCAGCGCGGCGGCAAGGTGTTCGCGAAGGCTGCCGACGTGGGAAAGAGCGACGCGCTGGTCGCGTTCATCAACGAGGCGGCGGCGGCGATGGGCGGCATCGACATCTTCGTGCACAACCCGAGCGGCGGGAACGGCATGGACGAGAAGGCCTTCCGCGCAAACTTCGAGGTCGATCTGCTGGGCGCCGTTCACAGCGTGAACACCGCACTCCCGCACCTCGAGAAGTCGAAGGGCGCGGTGATCTTCATCAGCACCACCGCGGCGATCGAGACGTTCATCGGGCCGACGTCGTACAATGCGATCAAGGCCGCGCTGATCCGGCACGGCAGCGGCCTCGCGCAGGCGCTGGCGCCGAAGGGCATTCGCGTGAACACGGTCTCACCGGGCCCGATCATGATCGAGGGCGGCTCCTGGGACATGATCAAGACGCACCGCAAGCCCATGTACGACGCCACCGTCGCCGGCATCCCAGCCGGCCGCATGGGCACCGCGCAGGAGATCGCCGATGCCGTCGCGTTCCTCGCGAGCCCTCGCTCGGGCTTCACCACGGGCGTGAACCTCGTGATCGACGGCGGCTTCACGAAGCGCGTCGACTTCTAAAGGCAGGCGGCGCGACCCCCTAACAATCACCGAGGAACTCAGTCATGAAGCTCTACGACTCGATCGGGCCGAACCCGCACATGGTCCGCATGTTTGCGGCGGAGAAGGGGTTCGCGTTCAAGGACGTGGTGAAGATCGACATCATGAAGGGCGAGAACCGGCAGGCGCCGTTTCTCGCGAAGAACCCGGCGGGCGGCATGCCGGCGGTCGAGCTCGAAGACGGGCGCGTGATCGCGGAGACGATCGCGATCTGCGAGCTGATCGAGGAGACGAAGCCGACGCCGGCGCTGATCGGCGCCAACGCCGCGGACCGCGCGGAGACGCGCATGTGGGTGCGGCGCGTCGAGTGGAAGATCATTCAGCCCATGACGGACGGCTTCCGCTTCGCCGAGGGCCTGCCGATCTTCAAGTCGCGCATGTACACCGCGCCCGAGGCGGCGCCGGCTCTCAAGGCGATCGCGCAGGAGGGCTACAAGTGGCTCGACGCGCAGCTCGCCGGCCGCGACACGATCGTGCCCGGGCGCTTCTCGCTGGCGGACGTCGCGCTCTACGCGCTCGCCGCTTTCGGCGCGACCGTCGGCCAGCCGATCGCCCCTAACAACACGAACGTGCTGCGCTGGTTCGAGGCGACGAAGGCGCGGCCCAGCGCGAAGGCGTAACGGCGGGAGCGCGATGACCGACGAGCGCGCGCCGTTGCCGTTCGAGGCGACGATGCCGCCGCGCCGCTGGATGGGCGCGGCGGCCCTCGTCGGCGCGCTGGCGTATGTCCCGCTCCTCGTTCGCTTCAACCTCACCGAGTCGCTCGCCTCGAGCCATCTCGCGTTCACGTTGCTCGACCTGGCCTTCCGCGCGGGTCTCGTCGTTTTGCTTGCCGCCAATTCGTATCTCGCGTTTTCCCAAGGCCTCGGTGCGCTCGCTCCCTGGACGCTCCGCATCACGACAGCCCGCCTCGAGTACGTGCCTCCCGCATGGTGGAGCCGCTGGCCGGGGTGGGGCGCGACCTTCGGAATGACGATCGATGCGGCCGACGTGCGGCGCCTCGCTTGGGACGGCTACGACAACATCGGCATCGAGCTGAAGAGCGGGCAGAT
The DNA here is from genome assembly GCA_016875395.1 of Deltaproteobacteria bacterium. Classification (NCBI taxonomy): domain Bacteria; kingdom Pseudomonadati; phylum Myxococcota; class Myxococcia; species Deltaproteobacteria bacterium. The sequence continues at coordinate 51,748 of VGRF01000021.1, forward strand.
CATCCCGATGTACTTTCGGAATCGGATCGCGAAAGACCAGCACGCAGCATCGCGTCTCGCTGTTCTCGCCTTCGTCTCACAGGCGAGCGGAAATCCGCTCCCAACCCCGCCACTCGACGTCGCGCCCTGGGTTGTGAGGGATTCTTCGCGCGTTCGCAGTTAGTCCTCATCGCGCACGGGCAACTTCGCCACGAGCTTCCGCGGCGCGACGAGCCGCCAGCTCTGCTCCACGAGCGCGGCGACCTGCGCCCACGGCACGCGGCCGTCGAGGTAGACGCCGACCCAGCCGGCACGTCCGACGTACGGCGGCACGAAGTAGCGGCGCGGGTCGTAAGCGACGAGCGACTCCTGCGCGCCGGGCGGCGCCTTCAGCCACGCCGTGAGCCGCGCGTCCTCGCTGCCGCACAGCGCGAACATCTTCTCGCGCACGCGTAACGTGGGCACGTCCCAGGTGAGCTTCTCGCGCGCTTCGGGCAGCGCGAGGCAGAGCGCGCGCATGCGATCGAGTGGCGTGCGCGGCGCGCGCCTCACTCGTTTCGCCACGCAAAGCCCACGCGCACGCCGTACGTACGCGGCGGAAGCAGGCCGATCGATGCGGGGAACGAGCCTGAGAACTCGCCCGTCGTCGTGTTGCGCGCGTAGACGATCTCGTTCTCGAGGTTCTCGGCGAACACTTCGAGCGTGAGGCGCTCGCTCGCGCTGCGCCACACGAGGCGCACGTCGGTGCGCGTGAATGCGTCGACTCGGTCGCTGGCGAGCGCGTACGGGCGCAGGAAGTAGTCGCTCGTGTAGGCGAGCTTCACGACGGGCGTGAGCGTGCCGCGCGCGCCGAGCTCGACCTGATAGCTGGCAAAGAGGCTCGCCTTCCACTTCGGCGCGTCTTCGAGGCGATGGCCCGCGAGGTTGCTCTCGCCACGCCACGGGAAGAGCGGGTCGGGCGCGGGGCAGCCGGGATCCGAGACGGGGAGCACCTGCGCGGCGTCGTCGCTGCAGAACTCGTCGAAGCGCGCGTCGAGGAAGCCGGCGCTCGCCTGTAGCGTGAGCGCCTCGACGGGGCGCGCGACGAGCTCGAGCTCGATGCCGCGAATCGTCGCGGCCGCTGCGTTCTGCGTGAACTGCGTGAGGCCGACCGTCTGCGGCACCTGCAGGTCCGTGTACTCGGACCAGAAGCCCGTGAGCGCGAGCTGCACACGCCCATCCGCGAGCGACGACTTCAAGCCGAGCTCCCATGCGCGGATCAGCTCCGGGTCGACGTCGCGGATCACTCCCGTCTGGTTGTCGGCCTCGAGGTTCCCGCTCTTGTAGCCGCGCGCGAACTTCGCGTAGACGGTGTGGTCCTCGCTCGGGAACCAGCGCACGCCGAGCTCCCAGGTGTGCTCCTTGAACACGGCGCGTCCCGTCTGCGGGCCGCTCGGTCCAGCCGGGCTCGCGAGGTTCTCGAAGTCGAGACGCTGGGAATCGCGGTTCCAGCGCCAACCGCCGAACAGCTCGAGGTCGATGCGCGGCTCGCTGCCTGACAACTCGAGGGGGCGCACGGTGACGCTCGTGAACGGCGCGAAGCCGACCGCGACGCCCGACAGCTCGCTCACGATCGTGCCGAACGGCAGCACGATCTCGTCGAAGCTGCGCTCGGTCTCGCTCCGGAAGTAGAAGAGGCCCGCGATCCAGTCGACCGCGCCATCCCCTTGCGAGCTGAGGCGCAGCTCACCGGACGCGAGATCGTTCCGATGCGGTCGGAACACGTCGATCAGCGGGAGCTCGCTGCCGTCGGCGTCGACAGACTGGTTGAAGCGCCCGTGCTCCCAGCCGAACAGCGCGTCGAGGCGCAGCTCGCCGAGCGCGCCGGCGCTGAAGTCCCAGCTCGCCGCGCCGTCGATGCCATACACGCGCAGGCTCGTGCGATGCCGGCGCCACGCGCTCGAGCGCACCTGCAGCGGGTCGTCAGGGATCGGCTGCGCCGCGACGCCGATCTGCGCGTTCGGCGCGACCTCCCCGAGAATCGCCGGGATGCCGAGGCCGGGCTCGCCTTGGAACAGAACGAGATCCGTCGCCTGCGCGAGGCGCTGCGCGCGAGTCCCTGAGAACCCGTACGCGCGTGCGATCAGAAGCAGCAGGTTCTCGCCGGCCGGGATTGCAACGGCGGGTCGTTGCAACCCGGCGACGGCGGCATCGCTCCGCCGGAGCACACCCCGATGCCGATGCCGAACGGCAGCTCGCTGCGCATGTCGGCAACGAACGCGGCGTAGCCCTGGTAGGGATCGAAGTCGACGACGCCGAAGTTGCGCGACTCGAGCACGCCGTCGTCGTCGAACATGCGCGTGTCGAGAAAGCCCGTCGTGTAGTCGCCCACCAGCGGGCGCGACACGTAGGGATCCGCGTCCGACTGGTTGAAGAAGCCGCGCACGATCAGCTCGACGTTCTCGCTCGGCAGCGAGCGCAGCGTGAGGCGCGAGTACCACTCGTCCGCGTTGTGCGGATCGTCGCGGCGCCGCGGGCGCTCGAGATCGTTCATGTAGCCGTCGCGCACCTGGCGCTGGACGGCGAGTCGCGCCATCAGCCGCTCGTCGCCTTCGCCGAAGAGCGGCGCGTTCACGACGGCGCGCACCTGCACGTGGCGGTAGTTGCCGAGCAGCGCGTCCCCGAGCGCCTCGTACTCCGCGTGCGGCTTCTTCCAGACGAAGTTGATCGCACCCGCGGTGGCGTTGCGGCCGTAGACCGTGCCCGACGGCCCGCGCACCAGCTCGATCGCGTCGAGGTCGTAGTACTGCCCCAACAACGAGTCGAGGCCGAGCTTGAAGAGGCCGTTCACGTGGTACGCGACCGGCGACTGCGAGCTGAACGACTCGGAGACGCCGCGAATCGAGAAGTTCCCGGTGCGGCTCTCGCCCTTCGTGACCACGTTCGGAATCAGCGTGACGAGATCGGAGGCGCTCTCGAGATTCGCGAGCGCGATCGTCTCGTCGGAGAATGCGGTCACCGACGCCGCGACGTCGTGCAGCGACTCGTCGCGCTTCGTGATCGAGACGACGATCTCTTCCACTTCGCCCTCGCGCTCCGCCGGGGCCTCCTGCGCCGCGACGTGCGCGGCGAGCGCGAGCACGAGAGTGAGCGGAAGGATGCGCACAGCGAGCTCCGCGGGCGCCAGCGAGAATGCGCGCGGCGAGCGTCTCACGCGCGACGCCGCGGCGTCAACGCTCAAAGGCCGACGCGCTCGCGGACCGCGGCGGCGATGCGCGCCTCTACCTCGTCCGCGCTACCCCGCGCGTCGAGGCGCGCGATGTAGCTGCGCGCGAGCGACGCCATTGCGGCGCGTACGCTCTCGAGAAATGCGCGCTCCTCGAACGCGGGCTCGTGGGGCTCGCCGCGCGCGTGCGTGCGCTCGAGGCCTTCGTCGACGGGAAGATCGAGCCAGAGCACGAGGTCCGGCGGCGGAAACTCTCGCTCGCTCGCGGCGAGAATCGCCGCGGCATCGAGGCCGCGCGCGCCTTGATAAGCCGCGGTCGAGATGAAGTAGCGGTCGCTCAGCACGATCTCGCCGCGTGCGAGCGCGGGGCGCACGACTTCGCGCACGTGTGCGCGGCGCTGCTCGAAGAACCACGCGAGCTCCTGCTCGGGCGCGACGCGCCGGCCCGAGCGCGCCATCTCGCGGATCGCGCGGCCTGCGCCGCAGTCGTAGGGCTCGCGCGTACGCACGACGCGGTGGCCCGCCGCTTCGAGTCGCGCGGCGAGGCGCGGCAGCTGCGTCGACTTGCCGCTGCCGTCGGTGCCCTCGAAGACGATCAGCACGCCGCGGTTCACGCGCGCGCCACCGACGGGCGTTCACGCGCGCGGCGCTTCGGCGCGATCGGACCCTGATAACTCCGCGAGAACACGGGGATTTCGGGGCCGGCGTGCATCGGCGCAGAGTGGCACGGGCATTGCCTCTCGCAACGCCGACGCCTCGGCGTTGCGCGGAAGAGCCCCTCTATTCGGGACCGGGGGCGAAGCCGCGCCGGAGCCGCCGGGCGCGCACCTCGACAAGCGACGCGGGCATAACAACTAGGGGTGAGACTCGCGTCGTGTGTGCGCCTGGCGGCTCCACACCTTTACGACTCTCCGTTCGCCTGCGGCTCACTGCGCGCCCGCTGCGGCGCGTTGCGCCGCTGGCGGGCTTGCGCTTCGCGAGCCGCGTTCGGGCGTCTCAGCGAGTAGCCGCTCGAGCTTCGTGGCCCTCTCGCACGGGGCGCTGCCGGCGGCGCGCCGCAAGAACGCAAGAAGGCCGCGCGACCTTGCGGGCGCGCGGCCTTCGTTCACTCCGCTGGGGCGATCCTTATTGGATCTTGCCCTGCAGCAGGAAGCCGATCACGAGGCCGTAGATCGCGATCGACTCGATCAGAACCATCCCGAGGATGTAGTTCGTGAACATGCTGCCCGCGGCGCCCGGGTTTCGGGCGATGCCGGCGGTGGTGTTGCCCGCCGTGAGGCCCTGGCCGATGCCACAGCCGAGCCCCGCGAGGCCGATGGCGAGACCCGCGCCGAGCGCGTAGCCCCACGAGCTGTCGCTGGCGCCCGCGTCCTGGGCCAGCGCGGCCATCGGGACGAAGAGCGCGGCGAGGGTCCAGAGGGCGACCTTTCCGATCTTTCGCATGACGTTTCCTTCCTTGTTAATGGCAAATCCGCCGAGTGGGCCGCGCCTAGTGGGCTTCCTCGAGGGCCAAGCCGATGTAGATCATCGAGAGCAACGAGAACACGTAGGCCTGCAGGAACGCGACCATCACGCCCAGGCCCATGAACACCGCCGGGATCACGAGGGATGTCAGCGTGATCCACACCGACACGACGAGGTGGTCGGCGAACATGTTGGCGAGCAGCCGCACCGCGAGCGTGAAGAGCCGCGAGAGGTGCGAGAGCAGCTCGATCGGCGCATACAGCGGAGCGAGCGCCCGCACGTGGATGTGCTTTCCGCCGATGTGGAGGTCGAACAGGCTCGGCCCGAGGAAGTGGTTGACGTACGAGAAGCCGTGCTCTTTGATGCCGACGTACTGATGAGCGAGGAACGAGATCGCGGCCCACGCCCAGGTGACGTTAGCGCTGCGCGTCGCGCCGCCATCGGCGTCGCCCTGGCCGGCGACGAGGCCAGGAATCAGGCCGATCAGGTTCGCGGTGAGGATGAAGAAGAAGATCGAGCCGATGATCGGGAAGTAGCGCCGCCAGTGCGGGCCCATGTTCTGTTCGGCGAGGCCCGACAGCATCTCGACGAGCAGCTCCGCGAGATTGCGCACGCTGAGGCCTTCGTCCGGGAGCAGGCCGCCATCGGCACGCGCGAGGCGCGAGCGCACCAAGAGGCCCATCGCCAAGAGCACGACCACGACGAGCAGCGAGCCGACCACGACGATCGGCAGGTGCGTTGCATCCGCAATCAGCTTCGGAAGCGTCACAGCGAGTCCTCGGAGCGTTCGGTCTCACGCTCGCGCGCGAGCCAAGGGCTGTATTGATCCCAGCTCGGATCGTCGGGCGCCAGCGCCGGGAGCCCGCTGACGTCGGCGGCGGCGCGCGGGCGCGCCTGCCAGGCCGCGACGACGACCGCCGGTACGAGCGTCGAGAGGCCGACGAGCAGGCCCGCTGCATCCACGCCGGCGCGGATCGCGAAGAACAAGAGCGCACCGAGCAGTGGAAGCCGCAGTGCGAAGCCGCTCGCGGCGCGCGCCTCGTTCGCGAAGGCGGCCTGCGCGAGGCCGAACAGGCCGCGGAAGTTCATCGTCTGCAGCGCAGCGCCGAGTAGAAGGGAGAGCGCGAACGCCGGCGTCGCGAACGCGAACGCGGCGAGCGCTCCCGCAGCGACGAACGCGAAGTGCCAGGCGAGCACTCGCATCTCTCGAATCGGCTCGTTTGCTGCGGTCTCGCTCACGACTCTTCGCTCGCTCTCGGCCCGTCACTTCTCGTTCGAGCCGTCTGTCCCGGACGCGTCATCCACCAAGCTGCGCATCGACACGAGTCGCCGAACGAACGCTGCGAAACCGAAAGCGGCGCCGACCACCATGCCGACGGGGCTCGAATCGAGCCGACCGTCGACGAAGTACCCGATGCCGATCCCGATCGGGATCGCGAGGACCGCTTCGACGGCCCGCTGATAGGCCTTCCCTGCGCGTCCATCGAGCCCGTTCTTCACGACTCGCCTCCGCCGGCGCCGCAAACCTGCACCGCCGAATCGAAAGCGGCGCGCACGCTAGCGGACCCCTTCGGGCGACTCCACGGATTTTCGCGCGCGAAACGCTCCGAAACCGGGGTTTTGCGCGCGTTCGTCACCCCGCGCGCGCAGCCTCTGCGAACGCGACCTCGGCCGCCGCGAGCGTGGCGCGAATCTCGCGCGGGCCGTGCGCGAGCGAGACGAAGCCGGCCTCGTAGGCCGAAGGCGCGAGGTAGACGCCGCGCGCGAGCATGGCGTGGAAGAACGCCTTGAAGCGCGGCAGGTCGGACTGCTTGGCGTCGTCGAAGCTCGCGACCGGCCCGGGGTGAAAGAAGAAGCCGAACATGCCGCCGACCGCGGCGGTCGTGAGCGGCAGGCCTCTCGCGGCAGCGCGTTCCGCCAGCCCGTTCGCGAGGTCTGAGGCAAGCGCGCCCAGCTTCTCGTACACGCCGCGCTTCTGGAGCCGGCGCAGGGTCTCGAGGCCAGCCGCAACCGCGACGGGATTGCCCGAGAGCGTGCCCGCTTGGTAGACGGGGCCGCTCGGCGCCATCTGCGACATGAGCGCGCGCCGCCCGCCATACGCCGCTGCGGGGAGGCCGCCGCCCACGACTTTGCCGAGACAGGTGAGGTCGGGCGTGATGCCGTAGAGCAGCTGCGCGCCGCCCCACGCCACGCGGAAGCCGGTCATCACTTCGTCGAAGATGAGCAGCGCGCCGTGCTCGTCGCAGAGCGTGCGCAGGCCCGCGAGGAAGCCGGGGCGCGGCGGCACGCAGCCCATGTTGCCCGCGACGGGCTCGATCAGAACGCAGGCGATCTCACGGCCGTGCGCGGCGAAGGCCTGCTTCACCGCCGCGAGATCGTTGTAGGGCGCCTGAATTGTTAGGCGCGCGAACTCTTCGGGAACGCCGGGCGAGCCCGGGATGCCGAGCGTCGCGACGCCGCTGCCCGCCCCGACGAGCAGCGCGTCGGTATGGCCGTGGTAACAGCCGTCGAACTTCAGCACGAGCTTGCGCGCCGTCGCCGCGCGCGCGAGGCGGATCGCGCTCATCGTGGCCTCGGTGCCGCTCGACACGAAGCGCACCTGCTCGACCGACGGCAGCGCCTCGCAGATCAGCTCCGCGATCTCGATCTCCGCCTCGGTCGGCGCGCCGAAGCTGGTGCCGCGCTTCGCCGCGCGCGCCACCGCGCGCAGCACCGCGGCGTCGCAGTGACCGAGGATCAGCGGACCCCACGAGCCGACGTAGTCGACGTACGCGTTGCCGTCGGCGTCGCGGACGTACGCGCCCTTGCCGCTCACGAGAAACGGCGGCGTGCCGCCGACGCCGCGGTACGCGCGCACGGGCGAATTCACGCCGCCGGGAATCACGCGCTCGGCACGCGCCATCAGCTGCTGCGAGCGTGCGAGCGAGAATGCGCGCGCGGGCTTCTTCGCTGCGCGCTTGCGCTTCACCGCTCGCTGCGGGCGAGGCACTACGCGTCGCCCGCGGCCGAGTCGTCTTCCGCGAGGCGCGCCATCCCGACGAGCTTCTCGCCGGCGCCGAGGTCCATCACGCGCACGCCTTGCGTCGCGCGGCCCATGGTCGAGATGCTCTTCACTTTGCAGCGCAGCACTTGGCCGCCGTCCGTCACGAGCATGACCTGGTCGTCGTCCACCACCTGCGCGATGCCGATCACCTTCCCGTTTCGGTCCGAGGTGCGGATCGTGATGATGCCGAGGCCACCGCGGTTCTGGACGCGGTAGTCGTCGAGCGGCGTGCGCTTGCCGAAGCCGTTCTCGGTGACGGTCAAGACGGTGGCGCCCGGCGTGAGGATCTCCATGCCGACGAGCTCGTCGCCGTCGCGCAGGTCCATCCCGCGCACACCCGTGGCGTTGCGGCCCATGCCGCGCACCTGCTCCTCGGGGAAGCGAATCGCCTTGCCGTCTTTGCTCGCGAGGATGATCTCGCTCGTGCCGGTGGTGAGCTTCGCGGCGATCAGCTCGTCCGTGTCGTCGAGGTTGATCGCGATGATGCCTGCGCGGCGCGGGTTCGAGAACGCGTCGACCTCGGTCTTCTTGATCGTGCCCTGGCGCGTCACGAGCACGATGAACTGGCTCGCCTGCGCCGCGAAGTCGCGAATCGTCAGGGCGGCCTGGACCTTCTCGCCCTCTTGCAGCGAAAGCAGGTTCACGAGCGCCTTGCCGCGCGCGGCGCGACCGCGCTGCGGCAGCTCCCAGACCTTCTTCCAGTACACGCGCCCGCGGTTCGTGAAGAACAGCACCGTCGAGTGCGTGGACGCCACGAACAGGTGCTCGACGAAGTCTTCCTCCTTCGTCTGCATCCCGATCAGGCCCTTCCCGCCGCGGCGCTGCGCGCGGTACTCGGTGACCGGATTGCGCTTCACGTAGCCCGCGTGGGACACGGTCACGACCATGTCCTCCTCGACGATCAGGTCCTCCGCTTCGAGGCCCTCGACCGCTTCGGTGATCTGCGTGCGGCGCTCGTCGGCGTACTTCTCCTTGATCTCGGCGAGCTCCTCGAGGATCACGGCGAGGATCTTCTCGTCGCTCGCGAGCAGCGCGCGCAGCTCGTCGATCGTCGCGCGCACCTGCGCGAGCTCGTCGAGCACTTGCTGGCGCTCGAGCGCGGTCAGCGAGCGCAGCCGCATGTCGAGGATCGCCTGCGCCTGCCGCTCGCTGAGACCGAAGCGCGCCATCAGCTGCGCGCGCGCCTGATTCGCGTCGGCCGCGGCGCGAATCACGGCGATCACCTCGTCGAGGTGATCGAGCGCGATCGCGAAGCCTTCCAAGATGTGCGCGCGCGCTTCGGCCTGCGCGAGGTCGTACGCGGCGCGGCGAGCCACCACTTCGCGGCGGAAGTCGAGGAAGTGCTGGATCGCCTCCTTGAGCGAGAGCAGGCGCGGCCGGCCGCCGACGAGCGCGAGCATGTTCACGCCGAACGTCGTCTGCAGCGGCGTCATCTTGTAGAGCTGATTCAGGATCACCTCTTCGGGCGCTTCCTTCTTCAGCTCGATGACGAGGCGAATGCCGTGGCGATCGCTCTCGTCGCGCAGATCGCTGATGCCGTCGATCTGCCCTTCCTTGACGAGCTCCGCGATCCGCACTTCAAGCGCGGACTTGTTCAGCAGGTACGGAATCTCGCTGACGACGATCAGCTTGCCGCCGCGCTTGGTCTCCTCGATCTCGGCCTTCGCGCTCACGGTGATCGAGCCGCGGCCGGTGAGGTACGCCTGGCGAATTCCGTCGCGACCGCAGATCAGCGCGCCGGTCGGGAAGTCCGGTCCCGGAATCCTCTCGAGCAGCTCGTCGATCGTGCAGTCGGGGCTCTTCGCGACGAGCGTGACCGCGTCGATCAGCTCGCCGAGGTTGTGCGGCGGGATGTTCGTCGCCATCCCGACCGCGATGCCCTGCGAGCCGTTCGCGAGGAGATTCGGGAAGCGCGCGGGCAGAACGCGCGGCTCGACGCGGTTGCCGTCGAAGTTCGGCTGGAAGTCGACCGTCTCGCGATCGATGTCCCGTAACAACTCCGTCGCGATCGCGCGCAGTCGCGCTTCCGTGTAGCGATACGCGGCCGGCGGATCCCCGTCGATCGAGCCGAAGTTGCCTTGGCCGTCCACGAGCGTGTACCGGAGCGACCACGGCTGGGCCATGCGCGCCATCGCTTCGTAGATCGGCGCATCGCTGTGCGGGTGGTAGTGCTTGATCACTTCGCCGACGACGCCCGCGCTCTTCGAGTACGGGCGATTCGGCTGCAGGCCCTCGTCGTGCATCGCGTACAGGATCCGGCGGTGCACGGGCTTGAGTCCGTCGCGCACGTCGGGCAGTGCGCGGCTCACGATCACCGACATCGAGTAGTCGAGGAACGAGGTGCGGACCTCGTCCTCGATGTTCACCGGCTGCGCGGGCGCGCCCGGACCCTGCGGCGGCGGCGCGGCGGTGTCGTCCTCGGGTCGCTTCTCGTCGGCCATTCTCTACGACTCTCCGTTCGCCTTCGGCTCACTGCGCGCGGCCTGCGCCGCTCGCGCGGCGCTGGGCCGCTTGCGCTTCCCGAGCCGCGATCTGGCGATGCGTTGCCTCTCCCCGCTCACACGTCCAGGTTCTGAACGCGCAGCGCGTTCGCTTCGATGAACTCGCGGCGCGGCTCGACTTCGTCGCCCATCAGGCTCGTGAACACGAGATCCGCCTCGACGGCGTCCTCGATCTTCACCTGCAGCAGCGTGCGCTTCTCCGGCTGCATCGTCGTCTCGGAGAGCTGCTCGGGATTCATCTCGCCGAGGCCCTTGTAGCGCTGGATCGAGAGCCCGCGTTCGCCGAGCTCGAGCACGCGCTTCAAGAGCGCGGTGCCCGTCGCGAAGCGCTCCGGTGCCCCCGCTTCGCTGCCGTCGGTTTCGCCGCCGAGGATGCGATAAGGCTCGGCGCCTTCCGCGCGCATCGCGGCCGCCAGCGCCGCGAGTCGCACGAGGTCCGCGCTCCGTAACAACTCGCCGTCGATCGTCGTGACCGTCGCGACACCGGAGCGGCGGGTCGTGGCGACGAGCCTCGCGCTGCCGTGCTCCGCGTCCGCCAGCGCCGCGAGCGCAAAGCCCCCCAGCGCGTCGGGATACAGCTCCGCGAGCTTCGCCTGAACGCGCGGTACGGCGCGCTCGAGCGCGGCGACGCTCGCGAGATCCGACTCCATGTTGAGCCCGGCTTGCAGCGCCGCGTCCGCAACGCGCGGATCGAGCCGCCGCAGCGCGAGGTGGTCCACGCCCTTGCGGTACTCGCTCGCGGCGGTGAGAAGGCGCCGCACGGCGTCGGGTGTGAGCTCGCGGCCGTCGTCACCGGCGGCGATGCGCACGCTCTCGAGCGCGAGGCCCTGCAGATACGCCTCGAGCGCCGCCTCGTCCTTCACGTACCGCTCGCTCTTGCCCTTCTTCACTTTGAAGAGCGGAGGCTGCGCGATGTAGACGTAGCCGCGATCGATGAGATCGCGCATTTGGCGATAGAAGAACGTCAACAGCAGCGTGCGGATGTGCGACCCGTCGACGTCGGCGTCCGTCATGATGATCACGCGGTGGTAGCGGGCCTTGCTGCCGTCGAACTCGTCGCCGAGACCGCAGCCGAGCGCCGCGATCAGCGCCTGAATCTCCGCGTTCGCGAGCATGCGATCGAGCCGCGCGCGCTCGACGTTCAGGATTTTCCCGCGCAGCGGGAGAATCGCCTGGAAGCTGCGATCGCGGCCCTGCTTCGCGGTGCCGCCGGCGGAGTTGCCCTCGACGATGAAGAGCTCGCTCTTCGCCGGATCGCGCTCCTGACAATCCGCGAGCTTCCCCGGGAGGCTGAAGTCGCTGAGCGCGCCTTTGCGCCGCGCGAGATCGCGCGCTTTGCGCGCCGCCGCGCGCGCGCGCGCCGCGTCGATCACCTTCGCGACGATCAGCTTCGCGACGCTCGGATTCTCTTCGAAGTACTCGAGCAGCCGCTCGTAGAAGAGACCCTCGACGAGCCCGCGCACTTCGCTGGTGCCGAGCTTCGCCTTGGTCTGCCCCTCGAACTCGGGCTGCGGCAGCTTCACGCTGATGACGGCCGTCAGGCCCTCGCGCACGTCGTCGCCGCTGAGCGTTTCGTCCGCGCCGCCTTTGCCGTTCTTGTTTTGCAGCGCGACGTAGCGCGCGATCGCGCGCGTCAGGGCCGTGCGAAACCCGATCAGGTGCGAGCCGCCTTCGACCGTGTTGATGTTGTTCGCGAAGGAGAAGACCGCCTCGTTGTACGAGTCGTTGTACTGGAGCGCGATCTCGACGCTGACCGGAATCTTGCGCGTGTGACCTTCGACGACGCGATCGCCCGAGACGTAGATCGGCGGCGCGTGGAGCGGCTGGCGTGCGCGCGACAGGTGTTCGACGAACGAGACGATGCCGCCCTCGAAGCAGAAGTCGTGCTCCTTGCCGCTGCGCTCGTCCTTGATCTGAATGCGCACGCCCGCGTTGAGGAACGCGAGCTCGCGCAGTCGCTGCGAGAGCGTGTCGAACGAGAAATCGGTGATCGGGAAGATCTGCGGATCGGGATGGAACGTGACCTTCGTGCCGGTCTTGTCCGTGGTTCCGATCTCGCGGAATTCGGACGCGGGCACGCCGCGCTCGAAGCGCTCTGCCCACACCTTCCCGTCGCGCTTGATCTCGACCTCGAGCCAGTCCGAGAGCGCGTTCACGACCGACACGCCCACGCCGTGGAGTCCGCCAGAAACCTTGTAGGTGCTCTCGTTGAACTTGCCGCCCGCGTGCAGTTTCGTGAGCACGATCTCGGCGGCTGGGCGCTTCTCGACGGGGTGCTCGTCGACGGGAATCCCGCGGCCGTCGTCGCACACCGTTACCGAGCCGTCGTCGTGAACCGTGACTTCGATCTCGCGGCAGAACCCGGCGAGAGCCTCGTCGATCGAGTTGTCGACCACCTCGTAGACGAGGTGATGAAGGCCATCGGGACCGGTGGTCCCGATGTACATCGCGGGGCGTTTGCGCACGGGCTCGAGGCCTTCGAGCACCTCGATCGAACTGGCGTCGTAGCTCACTGGCACTCATTCGCGCGGCGGCCGAATGGGGCGCTCGCGCTAGCAAACTCCGCCGCGATGGAGGGGCTGGCGAAGTCGGTGGAGCCTATCGGACGAGGCCTCACCGCAAAAGGGGAAAATGCGAGATAACTGCCGGGAGATGCTCGGTTTTCAGGCCGCGGGAAGGCCGCGCAAAGCCCTCAAAGCCGCATCGGCATGACGACCGCCAGGGAGTCCGCGTCGTCAGACGGACGGATCTCGACCGGCTTGTCCCCGTCCCGGAACGCGAGCTGGATTTCCTTTGCGTTCAGGGCCCCGAGGCAATCGAGCAGATACTTCGCGTTGAAGCCGATCGTCACGGCAGATCCCGCGAAGTCGATGTCGATCTCTTCTTGAGCCTCGCCCAGGTCCGGGCTGCTGGACGAGATCGTGAGCTTGCCCTCGCTGATGTCGAGCTTGATCGCTCGGCTGCGCTCGGCGGATAGCAGCGCAACGCGGCGCAAGGCGCGCACGAGAGGCTCCGCTTCGAGAGTGAGCTTGCGGTCCGAGGACTTCGGGATGACCTGCTTGTAATTAGGGAATTCGCCCTCGATCAGCCGCATCACCAGGGTGACGTCGCCCTTCCGAGCCAGGCCGTTGTTTCCTTCGAAACCGAGCTCGACTTCGTCTGCGTCTTCCTCATCCACGAGACGCTTGAGCTCGGCGAGGCCCTTGCGTGGAATGATCACGCCGCTCGCGAGACCGGTCGCTTGCGCGCCGATCAAGCGATCAACGAGTGCGAGGCGGTGACCATCCGTCGCCACCATTCGCAGCTTCCCATCGGCTGCGAGAACTTCGAAGTACACGCCGTTGAGGTTGTATCGCGTCTCGTCGAGCGAAGCGGCGTACATCGTACGCTCGATCATCTGGCTCAGGACCGCGGCCTGAAGTCGAACCATCTGCCCCGGGGAGAACTCCGGCAGCGTCGGATACTCCTCCGCCGCGGCACCCGCGAGGTTGAAGCGCGCGCGACCGCAGCGAAGCTCGACGTAGGACTGCGTGCTCGCGTCGAGCTGCACGCGCTCTTCCGGAAGCTCTCGCACGATGTCGTAGAGCTTTCGCGCCGAGACTGTGATCGCACCGGGCTTCGTCACCTGCGCGGCATGGGAGCCTCGAACCCCTACCTCGAGATCAGTTGCCGCAAGCTCGAGCTTTCCCGCATCGCCTTTTCCGGACGCCGTGAGGAGCACGTTCGCGAGGATCGGCATCGAGTTGCGCTTTTCGACGATCGCTTGGATTCGGCCCAAGCCGCGCTGCAGCTCGACTTTGTCGATTGAGATCTTCATCTCTTCCCTCGTGATCGAGTGATTGTTTCAGAAGTAATCAGAGCGCTCGACAAACGGACAAACTCGCGAGAACTGGTCGGGTCAGCTCGTTTTTCTCGCAAGCGCGTCGCGTAGGTTTTCCGTCGGAGAAAGGCGCTCGTCACCCCGTTCGGGACTTTACCATCGAGGTTTGAAGAGTGCGCCGCAATCTGGAGATTCGCAGCGCGGCATTGACACCAACTTCCGCGGGTGGGTAGCCTGCTGCGCTCTCTTTGCGGCTTCCCCTCGGCCGCAGCAGGAACCTCGTATGAAGCGCACTTTCCAGCCGAGTCGTATCCGACGAAAGCGCACGCACGGCTTTCGTGAGCGAATGAGCACGAAGGGTGGCAGAACGGTTCTTAGTCGCCGCCGCGCCAAAGGGCGCAAGCGTCTGGTCCCGACGATCAGCTCGAAGTAGCGCGCGACCTCTCGTTCGGAGTTCGCTGTGATCGACGAAGCCCCGCGTGGTGCGACGGGTTCTCAGCGTTTTCGGCGAGCTGATCGGATCCGCAGCAGCCGGGACTACGCGCGGATCCGCCGAGTTGGCCGCCGATACGGCGCTGAGAGCGTTTCTCTCGAGGTTGTGCCTCGCGAGCTGGGACCGCGGCTCGGGCTCGTCGTGGGCAAGCGCATCGGGAACGCAGTGGAGCGCACGCGTGTAAAGCGCGCGGTTCGCGAGTGGTTTCGCCTGCGGCGGAGCGCATTCGCGCACAGCGCTGACATCGTCGTGGTGGCGCGGCCCGGAGCGGCGTCCCGAACCACGACCGAGCTGTGGCACGAGCTCGACGCGACGATTGCGCGGGCGCAGCGATGACGGCGGAGCGAGGCGTCGTAGCGGTCTTGATCGCAGCGGTTCGCGTGTATCAGGTGGCGCTCTCGCCGGTCCTCGGAGGCGCCTGCCGGTTCGCACCGTCTTGCTCGCACTACGCCGTCGAGGCACTGCGCGAGCACGGGGCCCTGCGGGGCCTGTTGCTGGCACTCCGGCGGGTCAGCCGCTGCCATCCCTTCCACCGCGGTGGGTACGATCCGGTCCCCGCGGGAGATCGCCGTGGACCGTAACACGGTGATCGCGCTGCTCGCGACGGCCGCACTCTTCTTCGGTTGGCAGTCGTATCTGAGCCAGAAGTACCCGGATCGCGGTAAGCGGCCGCCGGTTGTCGAAGAGACACCCCCTGCCGAGGCGGAGTCTGCGGAGCCCACTCAGGAATTGCAGGCGACGACGGACGTGCGATCGCCAGAGAGCGCCACTCAGCCGCCGCAACCACGGCAAGAGCGAGTGATCGACGTTCAGCGGCCCGGTTACACGGCGAAGCTGACATCTCGGGGAGGCGCGCTGACTGAGTGGGTGCTCGCAGACTTCGACGACGCGTCGCTCCCCGGCAGGCCCCGAATCGGCCTCGTGAGCGGCGGTCCTTCTCTTCTCACACCGCTGGAGGGTCTCGGGGCACCCGGCGCTGAGTCGGTCGACTACGACGTGGTTCGTCCGTCGGAGGACGTGGTCGAGTTCAGCGCCGAAGTCGAGGGCGCATTCGTGCGGAAGACCTACCGGTTCGAGCCGGAGGGGTTCGGCGCGCGCCTCACGATCGAGGTGGAGAACCGAAGTCAGCAGCCGATCACGCCGGACTTCGGTGTGGTCTGGCCTGCTCGCCGCGGAAACGGCACGGAGTTCAACGAGTACAACCTGGCGGCATTCGCGACGGATGGCGTCGAACGCTTCGCGATTGCGCCGCTTCCTTCAATGCTCGGGATGGGCGGGGGGCCCGCCGAGGGCAGCCTGGATGTGGTTCCTACGCCCGGGGACGTGTTCGAGCTGGACTGGGCGGGTGTCGAGACGCGCTACTTCGTGGCCGCACTGCTTCCCGACAAACCGACGGAGGCTCGAGCTCGCTTCGTGGCGACGGAGCCCGGGCGAGAAGGACGGCTCGAGGTCTCGTTCGTGCCGGTGAGCCTTCCGCCGGGAACGCGACTCGCGCGGGAGTACCGGCTCTACATCGGCCCGAAGGAGCCGGAGCGTCTCGAGGCGTTCGGTGCCCACTTGGACGAGGCGATCCAGAAGGGCTGGGCGCCGAGCCTCACGCGGTTCTTCACGGCCGCGCTCACGCTGGTCCATCAAGGCGTGCCGAACTACGGGCTAGCGATCGTCGTGCTGACGTTCATCCTTCGCGTCGCCATGGCGCCGCTGATGGTGGGCCAGATGCGGTCGATGAAGCGCATGGCCGACCTCGCTCCGAAGCTGAAGGCTGCGCAAGATCGCTTCCCCGACGATCGGATGAAGCAGCAAGAAGCGATGATGGCGGTCTATCAGCAAGCCGGCGTCAGCCCGTTTTCCGCCTTCGGTGGATGCCTGCCGATGCTCCTTCAGCTGCCGGTGTTCGTCGGCTTCTACTTCGCGCTGCAGAGCTCGATTCAGCTGCGCCAGCAACCGTTCTTCGGCTGGATCAACGATCTATCGCAGCCGGAGAGCCTGTTTGTGATCCCGGGGATCGACCTTCACATTCGTGCTCTACCCCTGCTGCTCGGCTTCGCGATGTGGGCGCAGCAGCGGTTGACGCCGACGCCGGGAATGGATCCCGCGCAAGCGCGCATGATGCAGATCCTGATGCCTGTGATGATGACCGTGATGTTCTATCAGTTCGCGTCGGGCCTGGGCGTGTACTGGCTCGTGAGCACGCTGCTCGGAATTGCGCAGCAGCAGTGGACGAACCGCAGCAAACCGCAGACGGCATAGCCGAGAGGAACGCATGTACGATCCGAAGATCGAAGCGAAGGAATTTGTCGGAGACTCCTCGACGGAGGCGATCGCTCGCGCCGTGGCGTACTTCGGTCGGTCTGAGTCGGAGCTGCGCATGAGCGTGCTCAGCCAGGTGTCGGGCCTTGGGTCGCGGACGCTCGTCGTCGCGGTCCCCACCGACGCGCCCGCGCCGACGGAGCGCCGCTCTGAGCGAGAAGAGCGGCCCAGCGACCGCGGCAGGGGCGGACGGGATCGTGGCGAGAGGCGGGAGCGCCCAGATCGGCGGCCGGAGCGGAGGGAGCGCAGCGAGGAGGCACCGGCTCCGGCTGCTGCGTCGAGCCCATCGGTAGGGACCGCGCGCGGCGAGGTTGGGCCGGTCGGGCAGTACCTGCTCGGGATCGTCGAGCGGATGGAGCTTGGCTCCTTCGAGGTGAGCGCGTCCGAGCAGGACGGCTATCAGATTTTCGAGATCACGGGCGACGCCGTGAGGGGCCTGACGGCTGGCGACGCCCGTGCGCCTGAAGCGCTGCAGCTGCTCGCGAGTCAAGCGGCGAGCATCGGCCAGGACGAGCCCAAACGCGTCGTGGTCGATGTCGAGGGTGGGGCGCGAGACAAGCGAGACGAGCTCCTTCAGCGCGTGGCAGACCGGGCGGCAAAGCGTGCGCAGGAGACGGGCCGGAGCGTCGCGCTGGATCCGATGAGTGGGCGGGATCGGCGCGTGATCCACATGGCACTGAGGGGCGCGGACGGAATCGCCACGATGAGCATCGGTGATGGTCGCTATCGCCAAGTGCTCGTCGTTCCTGCGGCTGCCCCCGAGTACGCGGACGCAAAGGCCGCTGCTGACGCAGCGAACGGCTGAGCCCGAGCGTTCCACGTGGAACGCACCCGCGCAGAGCTCGCTCGCCTACTCACGCCAGCCGCCACCCACTGGGACGTCGACCTGGAAGTGGCGCTCCCGCGTTTGGCGGTCTTCGCGGAGCTCCTCCTCGAATGGGGAGCCCGCATCAACCTGACCGCGGCTCGTTCTCTCGCGGATTTTTGCTCCGAGCATCTCGCCGACGCCTTCCCGGCGCTTCCCTATCTGCCGAGTGCTGGTCGGTGGATCGATGTTGGTTCGGGCGCCGGCCTACCCGGGATCGTCCTGGCGATCGCGCGGCCCGACCTCCAGGGGACTCTGCTCGAGCCGACCCAGAAGCGAAGGGCCTTCTTGAACGCAGCGATCAGAGCCCTTGGCCTGACGACGAAGGTGGAGGCCGACCGTCTCGACGAGCACGCTGAACGCGTCGGCGCGCTCTACGACGTCGCCATCTCGCGAGCTGTGCTCCCGCTGCCAGCATGGCTCGAGCAGGGGCGAGCCTTAGTTCCGTCAGGAGGGAGCGTGATCGGCTTCGCCAGCGCGGCGACCGCAGCATCCGCGCCCCCGGAAGCCGAGGTGCGCTGGTACGACGTGGGGGCTGGCCCCAGGGCAGTAGTTCGGGTTCGAGTCTGATCGGCTGCGTTCCACGTGGAACGAATTGGCGCTCCCTCTGATAGAGTCGCCGCGAGGAACGGGGGTGGGGGTGACTCTGGCAATCGAAGACTCCGACCCCCGCCTCGCCCGCGTGATTGCGGTCGTGAATCAGAAGGGCGGCGTTGGAAAGACAACGACCGCTGTAAACCTCGCCGCCAGCCTGGCCGCGGCGGAACGCCCCGTCCTCCTCGTGGATTTAGACCCGCAGGGAAACGCGAGCAGTGGGCTGGGGATAAATGCCCCGCGGGTTCAGCTTTACGACGTGCTTGCGGGTACGTCGACTGCGGCGGGGGCGCTTCAACCGACCGCGCTTTCGCACCTGCATGTCTTACCCGCAGGTCCCGATCTCGCAGGCGCCGAGATCGAGCTGGTCTCGGTGGAGGCGCGCGAGTCGCTGCTCCGCGAGGCGCTCGCGCAGCTTCTTCCGCACTACGACTTCATCTTGATCGACTGCCCGCCGTCGCTCGGGCTGCTCACGCTGAACGCGCTGGTCGCGGCGAACGCAGTGCTCGTTCCGCTGCAGTGCGAGTACTACGCGCTCGAGGGCCTGGCGCGGTTGTTAGGGACGATCGAGCGCGTGCGAGCCAGCTTCAACGCCGCGCTCGAACGCGAGGGCATTCTGCTCACGATGGTCGATCGGCGAGCGAATCTGTCGCAGCAAGTCGAGAACGACGTGCGCACGCACTTCGGCACCGCGACGCTCGGCGGAGTGTTCTCGACGGTGATTCCGCGCAACGTGCGCCTCAGCGAGGCGCCGAGTCACGGCAAGCCCATCCTGCTGTACGACATCAGCTCGCGAGGCGCCGTCGCCTACCTCCAGCTCGCCGAAGAGTTGTTACGGCGCCATCCGCGCCCGAGCCGCAAGCCCCCAGCGCTCGGCGCCTGATTTCTCACCCGGTCCCGCTCGAAGGAGTTCTCATGGTGATTCGAAAAGGCGCACTCGGGCGCGGCCTCGATGCGCTGCTTCCCGGTGCTCCGCAGACGAGAGCGGCGCCGATGGGCGCGAGTGAGCTGCGCGCGGCCGCGATCGAGCTTCCGATCGACGCCATCGCGCCCAATCCCCAGCAGCCGCGCCGCGTGTTCGCCGAGGCCGATCTGGATGCGCTCGCGGACTCGATTCGCCGTCACGGCGTCCTACAGCCCGTGCTCGTGCGTGAGGCGCCTGCGGGCTCCCCGCGCAAGTACGAGCTCGTCGTGGGCGAGCGGCGTTGGCGTGCATCACAGCGCGCCGGTCGCGCCACGATTCCGGCGACGATCCAGAACATCACGCCCCAGGCTCTACTCGAAGTGGCCCTGGTCGAGAACGTGCAGCGGCGCGATCTCAATCCGATCGAGCTCGCGCTCGCGTTTCGCGCGCTGGCAGACGCAGGCCGCACGCAGGAGCAGATCGGCGAACAGGTCGGCCTCGAGCGCTCGACGATCGCGAATCACCTGCGCCTTCTCGATCTCTCGAAGGAGGCGCAGGAGGACGTCGAGAGCGGGCGGCTCAGCGTCGGCCACGCGAAGGCGCTGCTCCAGCTTGCGAATCCCGAGCGGCGCCACTGGCTGCGCGACCGCATTCTCCACGAGCAGCTCTCGGTGCGCGCCGCCGAGGAGCTCGCCCGGGAGCTCGCGGGCCCTCGCGCGGCGCCCGCTTCGGCGTCGCCTCGCACGCGCGCGCCTGCCGCGGTCGACCCGAACCTGCGTGCGTTGATCGACCAGCTCGAGTCCCATTTGATGACGCGCGTCCGCATCCAGCTCGACGGTCGACGCGGGAACATCTCGATCGATTTCTCGAGCCCGGACGAGTTCTCGCGCCTCACCGCGCTGATCCTCGACGGAAAGCGTCTGTGAATCGCGACCTGGACGATTCTCCGCGCCTCGGTCCGGGCACGAGCTTCGACGGCGTACTGTCGTTCGAGGGCACCCTGCGCGTCGACGGTCAGCTCGCGGGCGCCGTGCTCGCCCACGCGGGCTCGCTCGTCGTTGGCGCGGGCGGGCGCGTGAACGCGCGCATCGAGGTCGCCGAGCTCGTGCTCGCGGGCGTACTCGTCGGAGACGTGATCGCGCGGCGCCGCGTGGAGCTGCTGCCCGGCGCGCAGCTCGAGGGCAACGTCACGTCGCCGCGGCTCGCGATCGCCGACGGCGGGCGTATCGCCGGCCGTTGTCTCACGGGCGCGCAAGCGCTCGCGGCAGCGCCAAAATCTCCTTGAAACTCGGCTCCGATCTGCGAATTTCCGCGCCGCCCCGGCCCGGGTCACTCCGGGCCGGATTCGCTTTCGGGACGTGACGTTCGCAGGGCGCCGCAATCGCTGCCCATGCCGACTTCGCGGCCCGTCGCAGATGAAATCGTTTCGGGCAGGCCTCGGTCGGGCGTCGTGATCCGCGTCCAGCTCGGTCGGCCAGCGGAGCACGGACACAGCCCATGACCTCGCGCACGATCGTCGCGCTCGCGGCCCTCGGGATCGCACTCGCCGCGGCGCCCGCGTTCGCCGCCGGCGATCTGAGCATCTTCCCAGACCTGATCGAGGACGCGCTCTACGGCACGCACGGCGGCGAGATCGCCGCGAGTCCGTGGAAGAGCACGTGGCTCCAGCTCGTCGTGCTGTTCGTGGTGATCGTGTTTCCGCTGAACAGGCTGATCTTCCAGCCGCTCTTGAAGACGCTCGAGCAGCGCGGCGAGAAGATCGAGGGCGCACGCAGCCGCGCGAGTGCGATCACGAAGCAAGCGGACGACGTGTTAGGGCGCTACGAGACGGCGGTCGCCGCCGCGCGCCGCGAAGCCGAAGGCGTGCGCCGCGGGGCGCTCGAGAGCGCGCGCGGCGAGCAGGCGCGCATCAGCGCGGACGCGCGCAGCGCGGCCGAGCGCGAAGTGGCGCAGGCGCGCGCCGGCGTCGCGAGCGCACTCGAGAACGCGCGCAGGGCGCTGCGCAGCGAGACCGAGCGGCTCGCGGGCGAAGTCGCGAGCAAGGTGCTCGGGAGGCCGCTCGCGTGAAGAAGCTCGCGCTCGCGTTGCTGCTCGCACTCGCGCCGCTCGCGGGCTTCGCCGCGTCGGAAGAGCACGCCGACCACACGAAGGATCTGATCTTCGAGTGGGTGAATCTGCTGATCCTCGGCGGCGTGCTCGTCTACTTCGCGCGCAAGCCGGTCCAGGACTACCTCGGCAGCCGCCGCGACACGATCGCGAAGAACATCGCGACTTCCGAGCAGTTGTTACGGGACGCCGAGGCGAAGCTCGCCGAGTGGAACACAAAGGCCGCGCGCCTCGACGCGGACATCGTGGAGATCATCGAGGCGACCCGCAAGGGCGCTCAGGTCGAGAAGGCCGCGATTCTCGCCGACGCCGAAGCCACCGCATCGCGCATTCGCCAGAGCGCATCGGGCGTCGTGGAGCGCGAGCTGCGCGCCGCGCGCGAGTCCCTGCGCAAGGAAGCGGCGGAGCTCGCGGTCACGCTTGCGGGCACGATCCTGCGCGAGCAGACCACCGACGCGGACCGCAGCCGCCTCGTCGACGAGTTCATCGCGAAGGTCGAGTCGGGCCCTGGCGCCGGAGGAGCGCACTGATGGCCTCGGTGACCGCACCGCGCCGCTACGCACGCGCGCTCTTCTCGATCGCGAGCGAGGACGGCTCCGTCGCCGCCGTGCGCGCGGAGCTGCGCGGCCTCGGCGCGCTCCTCGAGGCGAGCCCGGAGCTGCGCGACGTGCTGCTCCAGCCCCTGCACTCCGCCGCCGAGCGCCGCCGCGTGCTCGAGGGTGTCGCGGAGAAGCTCGGCGCGAGCTCGCTCTTGCGCCGCTTCTACTCGTATCTGATCGATCAGCGCCGCCTCGTCGCGTTCGATCAGATCGAGGCCGAGTTCGTGCGCCTCGCCGACGAGGCCGCGGGCAAGAAGAAGGCGCGCGTGAAGAGCGCGCAGCCGCTCAGCGCGGACCAGCAGGCGCGCCTCGCTCGCGCGCTCTCGGCGCGCGCCGGCACGACGGTCGAGCTCGAGGTCGAGGTCGACCCGGCGCTCGTCGGCGGACTCGTCGCGCAGATCGGCGACACGGTTTACGACGGCAGCCTGCGCACGCAGCTCACCCAGCTGCGCAGCACGCTGCTCGGTAGCTAGCCCTACGAGCTCAACGCAGCAGACAGAGACACGGAGCCAAGCGATGGATCTTCGTCCCGGCGAAATCACCGACATCCTGAAGCGCGAGATCAAGGACTACGGCCGTCAGATCGACGTCGCCGAGACTGGCACCGTGCTCTCGATCGGCGACGGCATCGCGCGCGTCTACGGCCTCCAGTCCGCGATGGCCGGCGAGCTCGTGTCGTTCCCGGGCAACGTCTCGGGGATGGTGCTGAACCTCGAAGAGGACAACGTCGGCATCGCCGTGATGGGCGAGGCGAACCACGTGCGCGAGGGCGACCTGGTGCGCCGCACGGGCCGCATCGTCGAAGTGCCGGTGGGCATGGGCTTGTTGGGGCGCGTGGTCGACGCGCTCGGCAACCCGATCGACGGCAAGGGCCCGATCCAGTCGACGGAGTCGCGCCGCGTCGAGCTGAAGGCGCCGGGCATCGTGACGCGCAAGAGCGTCACGCAGCCGCTGCAGACGGGCATCAAGGCGATCGACGCGATGGTTCCGATCGGCCGCGGCCAGCGCGAGCTCATCATCGGCGACCGCCAGACGGGCAAGACCACGATCGCCCTCGACACGATCATCAACCAGAAGGGCGGCGATGTCTTCTGCATCTACGTCGCCATCGGCCAGAAGCAGTCGACCGTCGCGCAGGTGGTGGACAAGCTCACGCAGTTCGGCGCGATGGACTACACGATCGTCGTCGCCGCGACGGCGAGCGAGCCGGCGCCACTGCAGTTCATCTCGCCCTACACGGGCTGCACGATGGGCGAGTGGTTCCGCGACAACGGCAAGCACGCGCTGATCATCTACGACGATCTCACGAAGCAGGCCGTCGCCTACCGCCAGCTCTCGCTGTTGTTGCGGCGCCCGCCGGGCCGCGAGGCGTATCCCGGAGACGTCTTCTACCTGCACTCGCGCCTGCTCGAACGCGCGGCGAAGCTGAACGACGAGCTGGGCGGCGGCTCGCTGACGGCGCTGCCGATCATCGAGACGCAGGCCAACGACGTGTCGGCGTACATCCCGACGAACGTCATCTCGATCACGGACGGCCAGATCTTCCTCGAGACGGACCTCTTCAACTCCGGCGTTCGCCCCGCCATCAACGTCGGCATCTCGGTGTCGCGCGTGGGCGGCGCAGCGCAGATCAAGGCGATGAAGAAGGTCGCCGGCACGCTGAAGGGCGCGCTCGCGCAGTACCGCGAGATGGCGGCGTTCGCGCAGTTCGGCAGCGACCTCGACAAGGCGACGCAGGAGCAGCTCGCGAACGGCGAGCGCCAAACGGAGATTCTGAAGCAGCCGCAGCACAAGCCGCTCAGCGCGATCGAGCAGGTGATCTCGATCTTCGCCGCGTCGCCGCAGGGCGGCCGCAAGAGCTGGGTGCGCGACCTCGCGGTCGGCGACGTGCGCCGTTACGAGAGCGAGATGCTCGCGTACATGCGCGCGAACCACGCCGCGCTGATCGAGAAGATTCGCCAGAGCGCCCAAATCGGCGGCGACGACGAGAAGGCGCTGAGCGCCGCGCTCGACGCGTTCACGCTGGTGTTCCAGCCGAGCGCGAAGGCTGACTAACTAGGGTCGAGCGGCCGAGGGTCAGATGCCCAGTACCAAAGAAATCCGCCGCCGGATCCGCACCGTCCAGAAGACGAAGCAGATCACGAGCGCGATGCGCATGGTGTCGGCGGCGAAGCTGCGGCGCGCGCAGGACGCGATCCTCGCGGCGCGCCCGTACGCGAAGCGCATGTACGCCGTGCTCGGCGAGATCGGACGGCGCCACAAGGACGCGGAGCATCCGCTGCTGAAGCCGCACGCGCGCAATCAGGTGCACGAGCTGATCGTCGTGACCTCGGACCGCGGGCTGTGCGGCGCGTTCAACGCGAACGTGCTGAAGCGCGCGCAGGCCACGGCGCGCGAGCTCGTGGGGCGAGGTCTGACCGTGGTGATCACGCCCGTGGGCAAGAAGGCGGACGAGTTCTTCCGCCGCCGAAGGCTCGGCGCGATTCAGCGCGTCTGGAGCGGCCTCGGCACGATCGGCATCAAGCACGCAACGGAGCTCGCGGAGCATCTCGCGAAGCGATACGAGAGCGGCGAGATCGACGGCGCGACGCTCGTCTACGCCGAGTTCGTCTCCGCGCTCACGCAGACGCCGCACGCGGATCCGCTGCTTCCCCTCGCGCCCGCCGAGGACATCGCGAGCGCCGGCGGCGCGGCGCTGCCGTTCGAGATCGAGCCCGATGCGAACAAGCTGCTCGAGACGCTCGTGCCGCAGGCGCTCGAGTTCACGCTCTACCGCGCGCTGCTCGAGAACCAGGCCGGCGAGCACGCCGCGCGCATGGCCGCGATGGAGAACGCGACGCGCAACACGGAAGAGCTGATCGGGAGCCTCACGCTCCAGTACAACCGCGCGCGCCAGGCCGCGATCACCAAGGAGCTGATGGAGATCGTGTCCGGCGCCGAGGCGCTCAAATAACAACTCGCGCTCGCGCACGTCGCGAGCGGCTCAGAACCGCGAAGAAGGAAACCAGCGATGGCGACCGCAGGCACGAACGGCAAGGTGACGCAGGTGATGGGTCCGGTGGTGGACGTCGAGTTCCCGCCGGGCGCGCTGCCCGAGATTCTGACCGCGCTGCGCACGACGAACCCGAACATCGACGCGCGCGAGAACAACCTCGTGCTCGAAGTCGCGCAGCACCTCGGTGAGAACTCGGTGCGCGCGATCGCGATGGACACGACGGACGGCCTGCGCCGCGACCAAGCCGTGGTGAACACGGGCGACATGATCAAGGTCCCCGTCGGCCCCGGCACGCTCGGCCGCATCACCAACGTGATCGGCGAGCCCGTGGACGAGCGCGGCCCGGTGAAGGCGACCGCGCAGTGGCCGATTCACCGCCCGGTGCCGGAGTTCATCGATCAGTCGATGGCGGTCGAGCCGCTCGAGACCGGCATCAAGGTGATCGACCTGATCGCGCCCTACCCGCGCGGCGGCAAGGTCGGTCTGTTCGGCGGCGCCGGCGTCGGCAAGACCGTCGTCATCCTCGAGCTCATCAACAACATCGCGAAGCAGCACGGCGGCTACTCGGTGTTCGGCGGCGTGGGTGAGCGCACGCGCGAGGGCAACGACCTCTGGCACGAGATGATGGACTCGAAGCTGGCCGACGGCTCGACGGTGCTCGACAAGGCCGCGCTCGTGTACGGCCAGATGAACGAGCCGCCGGGCGCGCGCGCCCGCGTCGGCCTCTCGGCGCTGACGTGCGCCGAGTACTTCCGCGACGAAGAGGGCAAGGACGTACTGCTCTTCATCGACAACATCTTCCGCTTCACGCAGGCCGGCTCGGAAGTGTCGGCGCTGCTCGGCCGCATCCCGAGCGCCGTCGGTTACCAGCCGACGCTCGCGACGGACATGGGCGCTCTGCAGGAGCGCATCACCTCGACGACGAAGGGCTCGATCACGTCGGTGCAGGCGATCTACGTGCCCGCGGACGACCTGACGGATCCCGCGCCCGCGACCGCGTTCACCCATCTCGATGCGACGACCGTTCTCTCGCGCGCGATCTCCGAGAAGGGCATCTACCCCGCGGTGGATCCGCTCGACTCGACGAGCCGGATTCTCGACCCGCTCGTGGTCGGCGAGGAGCACTACCGCGTCGCGCGCGGCGTGCAGCAGACGCTGCAGAAGTACAAGGACCTGCAGGACATCATCGCGATCCTCGGCATGGACGAGCTCAGCGAAGACGACCGCCTCACGGTGGCGCGCGCGCGCAAGATCGAGCGCTTCCTCTCGCAGCCGTTCCACGTCGCCGAAGGCTTCACCGGCACGCCGGGCGTCTACGTGCGGCTCGAGGACACGATTCGCTCGTTCAAGGAGATCCTCGACGGCAAGTGCGACGACCTGCCGGAGCAGGCGTTCTTC
This sequence comes from Deltaproteobacteria bacterium, assembly GCA_016875395.1. Classification (NCBI taxonomy): domain Bacteria; kingdom Pseudomonadati; phylum Myxococcota; class Myxococcia; species Deltaproteobacteria bacterium. The sequence continues at coordinate 78,024 of VGRF01000021.1, forward strand.
ATGGTGGGCACGATCGAGTCGGCGCGCGAGAAGGCGAAGACGCTCGCCTAACAATTGCCCGCGGAGCCAGCGATGCCGTTTCATCTCACAGTCGTGACGCCCGAGGGCGAGGCCTTCGACAAGGCCGTCGACTCCGTCGTGCTCCCCGGCAGCGAGGGCGAGTTCGGCGTGCTGTCCGGCCACGAACCGTTCATGACCGCGCTCCGCCCGGGCGCGATGCAGATCCAAGCCGGTGCCGAGACGCTCTACGCCGCGGTCGGACGCGGCTTCGCCGAGGTGCACGAAGGCGCAGCCAGCGTGCTCGTCAGCAGCTGCGAGTTCGCCCACGAGATCGACCGCTCGCGCGCCGAGATCGCGCGCGACCGCGCCCGCAAGCAGCTCGAAGAGATGCGCGGCTCGTCTGAGGGTGAGGCGGCCTACCAGGAGCTTCAGGAGGCCTACTCGCGCGCCGTCGCGCGGGTGGCCGCCACGGACAAGTTCAAGGGCTGACCTGCTCGAATCCCCTCGCGATTAGCCCGCAGCGGGACTAAGGCGCTTTCCCCTGACGCCCGAAAAGACTCTCGCCGGAAGCTGGCGGCGGGGGGTCGGTGCGCGAAGCGGAAGACAGTCGAGCGGGGGGGGGGGGGGGGGGGGGCGCGCGCCCCGCGGG